>NZ_QODJ01000025.1:0-81824 GCF_009935965.1 Pseudomonas sp. L13 | reverse complement strand
GCCATCCATGGCGCGGGGCGGCTAAACCGGCATCCCTGCCGGTTTACCCCCCCAAATCCCTGTCGAATTCCGGCCAGTGTGGTTTAACGGGGCGCCTAAGATCAAAAGCAGATCAAGAGCGGCTCGCTTCGCATCGTGGTTACCGTTATGACGGGGCTGAACTCAATCTGTGTGTGTGTGTGGGAGCGGGCTTGCTCGCGAAAGCGTAATGTCAGTCAGCACATCTAACACTGAAACACCGCTTTCGCGAGCAAGCCCGCCCACAATTTCGACCCGTGTTTATTCCGGGAGATGCGCCACGCCGTCCGAATCGGTCATTGCCCGCTCCAGCAGATCTGCTGGCAAGCTCTTACTGGCGCGGGCGCCGAGCAACTTTAGTTGCTCGGTACGGCTGACTAGGTTCCCACGCCCATCCGTCAGCTTGTTGCGCGCCGCGCTGTAGGCTTTGTCCAACTGTTGCAGCCGGTTGCCCACTTCGTCCAGGTCCTGGATAAACAGCACGAACTTGTCATACAGCCAGCCGGCACGCTCGGCAATTTCCCGGGCGTTCTGGCTCTGGCGTTCCTGCTTCCACAGGCTGTCGATCACGCGCAGGGTGGCGAGCAAGGTGGTGGGGCTGACGATCACGATATGGCGGTCGAAGGCTTCCTGGAACAGGTTGGGCTCGGCCTGCAATGCGGCAGAAAAGGCAGCCTCGATCGGTACGAACAGCAGCACGAAATCCAGGCTGTGCAAACCCTCCAGGCGCTTGTAGTCCTTGCCGGCCAAGCCTTTGACATGATTGCGCAGGGACAGCACATGCTGCTTCAAGGCGGCCTGGCCAATCACCTCGTCATCCGCCGCGACGTACTGTTGATAGGCGGTCAAGCTGACCTTGGAGTCGACCACTACCTGCTTGTCGCCCGGCAACATGATCAGCACATCGGGCTGGAAACGCTCGCCATCCGGGCCTTTGAGGCTGACCTGGGTCTGATACTCACGGCCCTTCTCCAGGCCCGCGTGCTCCAGCACCCGCTCAAGAATCAGCTCGCCCCAGTTGCCTTGGGTTTTCTGGCCCTTGAGGGCGCGGGTCAGGTTGGTGGCTTCGTCCGACAGGCGCAGGTTCAATTGCTGCAGGCGCTCAAGCTCTTTGGCCAGGGAAAAGCGCTCACGGGCTTCGTTCTGATAGCTTTCTTCGACACGCTTCTCGAAGGACTGGATACGTTCCTTGAGCGGGTCCAGCAGTTGGCCGAGGCGTTCCTGGCTGGTCTCGGCAAAGCGTTGCTCACGCTCGTCGAAGATCTTGCCGGCCAGCTCGGCAAATTGCGCACGCAGCTCGTCCCGCGAGCCTTGCAGGTCGGTGAGGCGTTGCTGATGACTCTCTTGCTGCTCGCGCAATTCGGCGCTCAGGGCCGCGGCCAAGGCGTCGAGGCGCCGCAATTCGGTTTCCTTGGCGCTGCGGTCGAGGTTCCAGGCGTGCGCGGCATCGCGGGCGTTATCGCGGTCGATCTGCAACAGCTCGACTTCACGGCGCAGCGCCGCCAGGTCGGCTTGCTTGGCAGCATTGGCCTGGCTCAGGTCACTGATCTCATCGCGGCTGGCGTCCAGTTGGGCGGCGAGCCCTTCCTGGGCCAGTTGCGCGGTCGCCAGGCGCTCCTCCAACAGCTCCCAGCCGGTGGTGCGTGCGGTCAGGCGCCGCTGGAGTTGCCAGCACAACGCCAGTAGCGGCACGGCTGCGCCCACAAGACCCAGGGCGATACTGGTCCAGTCAAACACCATAGCCATTTCTGCCATCACCGAAAAAGATCAAGGGTAACCAAGCCTAAGGCCGGAGGACAGCTCAGTCTTCGACCTGGCCCAGTTCGCGCTGGGCGCGACGGTCACCGGCGCGAGCAGCCGAACGCAACAAATCGTGGCCGATGCGCCGGTCACGGGCGTTTCCGCACTCGCGGCACATCAGTTGGCCAAGACGGCTCTGGGCGGCCACCACACCTTCGCGGGCAGGCTGCTTGAGCAAGCGGCCGGCGATATGCTTGATATTGGTACTCTGCCCCAGGCGCGGGCTGTCGAGCAGCCACAAAGCGACCTTCAAGGAAAAACGCTTGGGTGCGGTAACAGTTTGGGGCGTGTCGGTAACAGAAGGTGATACTGAGCGAAACTTCATAAAGCACTGTGGGGCAGAACGGAAGGCGCGCCACTCTACTCTTTTTTTCGTACAGGTAAAGCTGAAAAAACCGTGCACGCCCGTCCTAGAGCAAGCGCTCGGGACAATCCACAGAAGCTGTGGATAACTCAGTGGACAACCCCCCTTGAACAGGCGCAAAGCCCCATGGAACGGGGGCCGCAGTCAAACTGACGATTTTTTCACCAATAAAAAAAAGCGAGATTTTTCATTGACTTAAATTTTGATTACAGGCAAATGGGCGCACTTGCACACCAATGACAGCAGGGTTACACCCTTGGCCACGAATGTGCACAAGTCCCGATCGGCTGGTTATATCGTCGGCGTTTTTTGATTCAACACCGGTTAAACATGTTACTGAGCAGGCAAACCCGAGGGCTTTTCAAAGCTGCCTCGGCTCGCCACACTGCGCCACCGACAATGCAAACCAGTAGGTCCGATGAAAGGAATTCTGTTATTCGCCGGGCTGCTGCTGGCCATCTGCGCGACCTCGCTTGGGATCAATGCAGCGCTCCCCTCCCCGGACGGCGCACTGTTTGCTATTGCTATTCTGCTATCGGCCGCCTTTACCGCCGTGATCCTGTGCATCGAACTCAGTGATGGCAGAATCAACGACATGGGCGATGTGATCCGCATGATCGAGACCGGGCAGTCCTTGCGATTGACGCTCGCCGCCTACGGGCTGGGGTGCGCCCTGGCCGCGTCCATGACCGTGCTGGTGTATCGCGAGTTGCTCGGCGGCTGATGAAGTTTTTTTGCAATCGGCCTTCCCTTCCCTGTTTCAATCCGTTACTATCCGCGGCGTTAGTACCAAGCTGAAAGTCAATTCTGGTCGAACACGTCCCCTGAACCACATGGGATCGACCACCTCGATGGTTTCCAGGTATTCCTTGCGACGACACTGCCTTTGAACAAGCAAAGGGTGGCGCGAAGTTCCAATACTCTGACCGAACCAACCTGCAAATTGATCAGGATCTTCACCCCGGGCCCAGAACCTTTGCCCCTGTTGTGTTGCCTGCCCTCCTAAGTACCTACCTGCCAGCCCAAGCGCGCCTAATTTAATAGCGCTTCAAACTGGCTGCTTTGTTCCAGTCGGGTTCTTCGTTTGATCAATGGTGATCAGCGTTACTGGAACGTTTTAACGTTGCACGGTTCTTATCCGTGTCATTTGTAGGAACACCAATAATATGAACGCTCAAATCCACACTCAGGATGCCATTCGCACCCTCACCAACGCTTTTGCCCCGATGAACTGCCTGATCATGGCCGCTCGCAAAGGCTGCTTCAGCTTCACCCTGGTCAATGAACACGGCATCGCTCGTCACAGCGAACGCCTGTACCCCGATCAATACTCCAGCGCAGAACCGCTGCAGGCCGTGATCGATCGTACCCGTCAGGCACTGACCGCCTGATCGACCCGCGTCGCTGAAACTCAAAAAACCCTGTTTGAATAACAGGGTTTTTTATTGCCTGGAATTTGGCCTTGAGCCCGTGACGCTAAGTACAAATCGATATAAACGTTATAACCGATTGCAGAAGATGTTTTAAAAACAGTCCTTTACATCGTGAATATGACACTACACTTCAACTCAAGCGGCATGATCCGCTTACGACGGGCCTGAGATCCGATTCGCCGCTGCCAAGCTCCCCTTCTCAGGCTCGTCCACTCTTTGCAAGGACTGAGGCTCGTATGGGTATTGCCGCCAGTGAATTGTGTCGTTATGTGATCAGGCCGACGCTGATGTACCTCGGCCGTCACAGCCCAACAGCCGAATCCCTGTTGCTGGGTATTGCCGCCAGCCAGTCCGAACTGGGCTCCGCGCTGCATGACCGCCGCGGCCATGGCCTCTACAGCATCACCGAACCCCGCCACCGCGCCCTCTGGGATGGCTACCTGGCGCTGGACCCGGAACGCGCCAGCCTGGTGCGTGGGCTGGCCAGCCAACATGCGTTCCTCAGCGCGCCCCAGTTGGAGTTGACGGTAAACCTGCGCTACGCCACGGCGATCGCCTGGCTGCTGGTGGAACAACATCGTCCTGCCCTGCCCGCACCCGGCGATGTACTGGCCATGGCGCGTATCTGGAAAGAAATATTCCACCCTCAGGGGCGCCTGCGAGATTTCACTCAAGCCTGGCAAACCTGTGTAAGCCCAATGAAACAGGCAACTTGTTGACCGGGCAAATTGCAAGATTCGGCAAAAAACGGCAATTTTGGTCGGATTGTCCTACAAAACAGGTCTATCTCCAGCATTACAGCCTATAGCGCGATGTGAAATTTATTGATACTTTCCGCAGCGGTGATCACACGGAGTTCTAATAATGAAAAAAGTAATGCTCAAGACCACACTTAGCCTCGCCGTTGCCATGGCATCCTCCCAACTGTTCGCCAGTGGCTTTGCCCTCAACGAACAGAGCGTGAGCGGGATGGGTACCGGTTTCGCAGGTCGCTCTTCTTCTGCCGATGATGCGAGCACTGTGTTCGGTAACCCTGCCGGTATGGCACGTCTGGAAGGCCAACAGATCACCGGTGGCGTTGCAGCCATTGATGCCTCCACCGATATCAGCAATGTCAGCGGCCGTTCCGCTGGTAGCAATAAAGGCGATATGGTGCCTTTCACTGCCGTGCCTTTCGGTTTCTACACCAATAAACTTAACGACCAGTGGGCTGTCGGCTTCGGCGTCTATGCGCCGTTCGGCCTGGTGACCGACTACGAAAGCGGCTTCCAGGGCCGTGGCTTTGGCAGCAAGAGCGAAGTGAAAGTCATCACTTTGCAACCGACCGTCAGCTACGCCTTCAACGATCGCGTTTCCGTAGGTTTCGGCCCGACCATCAACCGCATTGCCGGTACCCTGGAATCGGACCTGACGCTGAACCCTCGCGCGCCAGACACCAATATCAAGATCAAGGGTGACGACACCGCACTGGGCTTCAACATCGGCGTGCTGGTTCAAGCCACCGATACCACCCGTGTCGGCCTGACCTACCACTCCAAGGTCAGCTACAAGCTGGACGGCCACACCGAAGTCACCGCACCGACTGCGACCTCGCCGTTCCTGCGTAGCAACCGCTACGACGCCTCGCTGAAAATCGACACCCCTGAGTCCTACGACCTGTCCGTTACTCAAGACCTGACAGACGCTTGGAAACTTTACGCCGGTGCGACCTGGACGCGCTGGAGCCGCCTGAAAGACATCACCGTCAAGAACGAAGGCGTCACGGCGCGCTTGCCCCAGGCCTGGTCAGCACGATCAAGGAAGACCAGAACTGGCACGACACCTGGGCTTACGCCGTGGGTACCTCGTACCAGCTCACCAAGCAGGTGGTACTGCGTACCGGCCTGACGTTCGACCAGTCGCCTACCAACAACACGGATCGCTCGCCGCGTATCCCGACCGGCGACCGTACGATCTTCAGCCTGGGCCTGGGCTACCAGGTCATGGACAACATGACCATCGACCTGGCCTACTCCTACCTGAAGGAAGAGGACGTGAAGGTTGCGCGCTCCAACCAATTGGCCAGCTACAACGCCAAGTATGAAAACAGCGCCAACGGTTTCGGCTTGGGCATGACCTACAAGTTCTAACCCGCAGCCGTATAAAAAAGCCCCGCTCTCCTGTGAAGGAGGCGGGGCTTTTCAGTACTCGCCAATCAGGGTTTTGACGCTATGGCCTGCTCCACCGCCTCGATCAGTTCCGGGCTGTCCGGCTTGGTCAGGCTGGAAAAACTGGCAACCACATTGCCCTGGCGATCCACTACATACTTGTAGAAGTTCCACTTCGGCGCCGCGTCGGCCTGCTGTGCAAGCACCTTGAACAGGTGCACCGCATCCGGCCCCTTGACCTTCTGCGGCTCGGTCATGGTGAAGGTCACGCCATAATTCACGTAGCAGACCTTGGCGGTTTCCTCACCGGTCTTGGCTTCCTGCTTGAAGTCATCGGACGGCACGCCAATCACTTCCAGGCCTTGGCCCTTGTAGCGCTGATATAACGCTTCCAGGCCTTTGAATTGCGGAGCAAAGCCGCAGAAGCTCGCTGTATTGACGATCACCAAGGGTTTGCCAGCGAATTGCTGGCACAGGTCGATGGATTCCTTGGCCCGCAGCTTGGGCAATTGGCCCGCAAGCAACGGTGGGCAACTGGCGGCCATCGCCACGCTGCCAATAGCCATCAGGACGGGTACAGCGAGCCAGCGCATCTGCATGTCAAAAGTCCTTGAGTCGGTTCAGACCCACAACTTAACAGATCGCCATGCCCAGTTGCATCAATGCCAGGCCGCCCCGCTGCCAGCCCCACCAGGCCAGCAGCAACACCACCATCCCCGCTGCCAGCAGCATAAGACGCGCTGTCATGCTCATGCCGCCTCCATCTGCGCCTGAATACGTGCCACCGGCCGCTCACGCACCGGCCAATTCAGCGCGGCGGCGAGCAGGCTGAGCAAAATTGCCACCTGCCAGATCAAATCGTAGCTGCCGGTTCGATCATAGACCACCCCGCCCAGCCACCCGCCGAGGAACGAGCCAAGCTGGTGGAACAGGAACACGATCCCGCCCAGCATCGAGAGGTTGCGCACACCAAACAGGGTCGCGACGGTGCCGTTGGTCAGTGGCACGGTGGACAACCACAAAAAGCCCATCGCCATGCCAAACAGATATGCCGTGACTTCAGTGACCGGCGCCCACAGGAACAACACAATCACCACCGCCCGCAACAGGTACAAGCCCGTGAGCAGGCGCGGCTTGGACATGCGCCCACCAAGCCAACCGGCTGTGTAGGTGCCGAACACATTGAACAGGCCAATCAAGGCCAGCACCGTCGTACCCACCGTGGCCGGCAGATGCTGGTCGACCAGGTACGCCGGCAAGTGCACACCGATGAACACCACTTGGAAACCGCAGACAAAAAAGCCGAAGGACAGTAGCCAGAAGCCGGAGTGAGAACAGGCCTCTTTGAGCGCCTCACCCAGGGTTTGCTGGCCCACCGTGACCGCCAGCGGCCGGTCCTTGAGCATGGCGACCAGCGGCAGGATCAGCGCCACCATCAAGCCCAACGCCAGCAGCGCTGCCGACCAGCCCAGCCAGCCAATCAAACCGAGGGTGCCGGGCACCATGGCGAACTGGCCGAACGACCCCGCCGCACTGGCAATGCCCATGGCCATGCTGCGTTTTTCGGGCGCTACGGCGCGGCCAACCACGCCGAGAATCACCGAGAACGAGGTGCCGGACAGGCCAATGCCAATCAGCAAGCCTGCGCTCAACGACAGCGACCACGCAGAATCAGACAGGCCCATCAGCACCAGGCCGACGGCGTACAACACCCCGCCGACAAACACCGCCTTGGTCGCGCCGAAACGGTCGGCCAAGGCCCCGGTAAATGGCTGCGCCAAGCCCCAGATCAGATTCTGCAAGGCGATGGCAAAGGCAAAGGTTTCACGCCCCCAACCGAATTCGCTGCTCATCGGCGCCAGAAACAGGCCAAAGCCATGCCGTACGCCCAAGGACAACGCCAGGATCAGCGCACTCCCTAAAAGGACCCAACCACTGGTGCGCCACATCGAGGTCATTTCTTATTCTCCGTTCGCGGGTATATACCCGCTTGTAGTCGAACAAACCGCCGTTCAGGCGAGTTCATCCAGCAAGGCCAACAACATTTCGCGCTTTTCAGCACCCAGCTTATCAATCAGTTTCTGTTGCGCTGCTTCCCACGCCGGCAACGCAGCGGCCAGCCGTTGATGGCCGGCGTCAGTCAACACCACCAGGCGGTTGCGCAAATCGTCGCCCTCCACCAACTGCACCAGCCCCTCGCCTTCCAAGACACGCAGGTTGCGCCCCAGGGTGCTGCGATCCAGGCCCATGGCGTCCGCCAGGCTGGAAATGCTCGGCTGGTCGAGACGCTGCAGGTTGCACAACAGAGAATACTGGGCAACGTTGATCCCGAAGCCGTCGAGAGCGCCGTCGTAGTGCCTGCTGACGCCACGGGCGGCGCGTCGCAGGTTGGTGCATAAACATTGGGAGGCAAGCATAGAGCGTGTATATACCCGGAGTTAACCAATTGCAAGAAAGCGTTACAACGCCAGCCCGACCAACACCGCGACTTCAAGCAGCTCCAGCAGTGCACCAGCGGTATCGCCCGTGGTGCCGCCCAGACGCTTGACCATCAACTGGCGCAGCCACACGAAACACAATGCCGCCAGCAACACCGCGATGCCGCCGCTGAAACCGCCGATCAGGATGCAGGCCAACCCGCTGAGGATCAGCACCTGCTGGCCGACAATTCGCGGCAGATGGTCTGACAGTGCCTGGCCCAATCCGCCCGCGCGCACATAGCGCGTGGTGAGAAACAGTGCCAGCATCGAGGCGCGTCCGATCAGGGGCGCCAGGATCAAGGCGGCGCCATTGTGTTGTTCGATCAACGCCACCAAGGCGCTGAACTTGAGCAGCAGCACCAGGCCCAGGGTGACCACCGCAATCGGGCCGCTGCGCGGGTCTTTCATGATGCTGAGGGTGCGCTCGCGGTCGCCAAAGCCACCCAGCCAGGCATCGGCGCTGTCGGCCAGCCCGTCCAGGTGCAAGCCACCGCTGAGCAACACCCAGGCCGTGAGCAGCAACGCGGCGTGCAACAGCAACGGGGCGCCCAGCAACACCTGGTTGAGGCCCCATAACAGCACGCCGAACAGCAACCCTACCAGCGGATAAAACAGCAACGAACGGCCCAGCTCTTGAGGCTGCGGCATGCCCGGCAAGCGAATGGGCAGGCTGCTGAGAAATTGCAGGGCGATCCAGAACGGCAGCATCGTCAGCGTCCTTCCTTCAACACGCCATCGGCTTCAACCTGCAGGCCGAACAGGGCACCGTGACCCACTTCGACATTCAGCAGTTGCTCACGGGGCAACCCTCGCGCCTGGGCCAGCAGCAGGCGCATTACACCGCCATGACTGATCAACAGCACGCGCTGGCCAGCATAGGCCTGATGCAGCCGGGCGACAGCGCCAAGCACCCGCTCGGAAAACCGGATGACCGGCTCGCCCTGCGGCGGCGTGAAGGCATAGGGGTTGGCCCAGAACAAGCCCAGCCCTTCGGCATCGGTATCCATCAACGCGGCCGCACTCTGCCCTTCCCAGGCGCCGAAGTGAAGCTCCTGCAAGTCAGGCTCCAGACTCACCGGCAAATCAAGTTGCGTCCCCAGCTCCCGGGCGAACAGAGCGCAGCGTTGCAGCGGCGAGCTGATCAGCCGATCCCATGGTCCCTGCCCCACCACTGCGTCGCGCATCTGCTGCCAGCCGTTGGCGGTCAGCGCATCGTCCAGGCTGCCACGCAGGCCACCGCCCAGTTCGGTTTCGCCGTGGCGCAGCAGGTCCAGGCGCAAGGTCATGCGGGGCGGTCCGCCACGGCGGCTTCGGCGAAGGTCGCCATTTGCCCGTGCAGCGCACACGCCAGGCGCAACAAGGGCACCGCCAACGCCGCGCCGCTGCCTTCGCCCAGGCGCAGGCCCAGTTCCAGCAACGGCTGCGCTTGGAGGCTGTGCAGCACATGGCGATGGCCCGGCTCGGCGCCCCGATGGCCGAACACCAGCCATTCGCGACACGCCGGGTTCAAGCGCACCGCGACCAGCGCGGCCACGCTGCAGATGAACCCATCCACCAGCACCACGACGCCTTCCTGGGCGCAGGCCAGGTAGGCGCCGACCAGCGCGGCTATTTCAAAACCACCGAGATTGAACAGGGTTTGCAGCGCATCACTGCGCTGGCCCGCGTGCAACGCCAAGGCCCGTTCAATGACCGCGACCTTGTGGCTGACCCCAGCAGCGTTCAAACCGGTGCCAGGGCCTGTGAGGTCAGTGACCTGGCAATCCAGCAATGCGCAGGCCAAGGCACTGGCGGCAGTGGTATTGCCGATGCCCATCTCACCGCCGATAAAGAGTTGCGCGCCGCTTTCCAGGGCGCGGCGTGCGCTGTCTCGTCCAGCTTGCAAGGCCAACTGCCCTTGGGCTTGGGTCATCGCCGGGCCATGGACGAAATTGGCCGTGCCCGCGCCGATATTCAGGTGACGAACGCCGGGCAGATCCAGGGACGGCGTGACGGTGCCGAGGTCAACCACTTCCAATTGCGCTTGCAGTTGCTGCGCCAACACGCTGATTGCCGCACCACCGCTGACGAAGTTTTGCAGCATCTGCCCGGTCACCGCCTGGGGAAATGCCGAGACACCTTCAGCGACCACACCGTGATCGCCAGCAAAAATCGCGATCCATATGTGATCTACCGAGGGTTTGGCCTGGCCCTGCAAACCCGCCAGCTGCACCGCCAGCGCTTCCAACTGGCCGAGGGAGCCGGCGGGTTTGGTCAACTGCTGCTGACGCGCCAGCGCCTGTTCGTGGGCCGTGGCATCAATAGTCTTGCAGGGGTTGAGCCACCAGGAATCGGTCATAACGCAGTACCTTTCAAAGTCAGGGGCAGGCCGGCAACCGTCAGCACAACGCGCTGACATTGCTCGGCCAAGGCTTGATGCAGCCAACCGGCTTCATCCACATAGCGGCGAGTCAATTCGCCCAGCGGCACGACACCCAGGCCGGTCTCGTTGCTGACAAAAATGATTTCCCCCGGCAGCGAGGCCAGGGTTTGCAACAGTTGATCGCGCTCGAAGGCAAGACGCGCCGGGTCTTCGAGCATCAGAAGATTGGTGAGCCATAA
This sequence comes from Pseudomonas sp. L13, assembly GCF_009935965.1. NCBI lineage: Bacteria > Pseudomonadati > Pseudomonadota > Gammaproteobacteria > Pseudomonadales > Pseudomonadaceae > Pseudomonas > Pseudomonas sp. L13. The sequence continues at coordinate 70,981 of NZ_QODJ01000025.1, read as the reverse complement.
GGTCAGGCAATCCACCAACAGGCAGCGATCAGTGGCGGCGTTTTCACGCAGCACGCGCGCTAGGTCGATGGGCTCTTCAACCAGGCCCCAATGGTCGGGGCGACGCTGGCGGTGCAGTGCGACGCGCTCGTTCATCTCACCGTCGAGGGGTTGGCTGGTGGCGATATAAATGACGGCAAGCCCGCTCTCTGCGGCAAGCTTTTCGGCCAGGCGGCTCTTGCCCGAACGGGCGCCGCCGAGGATCAATTGATACATGCAAAGGCCCCTGGTAAACAATGTGGGAGCGGGCTTGCTCGCGAACGCGGCGTGTCAGTGAATGCATTTTTGGCTGACCCACCGCATTCGCGAGCAAGCCCGCTCCCACAGTTAAATTGTGGTGCGTCAGGTGGACACAAGGCGGTCGCCAGAGCGCTATCGCAGGCAAGCCAGCTCCCACAGGAAACCTGATCGGCTTTTGCGCAGGCTTTTGATTTTGATCTCATGCGCCCCGTTAAACCACGCTGGCCGAACGCAGGCTTGAATCCGTGGGTAACCCGGCAGGACGCCGGGTTAGCCGCACTGGGCCAGGGATGGCCCATTGCGGCGGCCCACGGATTCAAGCCGGAGAGAGGGCACACCGAGCCTAGGCGAGGTGCCGAGTGGTGGGGCGAGGACCTTTTGGTTACTTTTGGGTCCTTCCAAAAGTGACCCGCTGTAAGAGCGGAACCATAAGTGGTCGTTGCCGCAGCAATGGATATGTACACCGATCCACCGCTATCGCCGGCAAGCCAGCTCCCACAATTGGGTCGTGTGAACACCGTCAGATCCCACATAGCTTGCGCAATAAATCGGTATCCAGGTGATGCTCCACCAAGTCCGCCAAGCGCTCGATATCGCGCTCGCGCAAGCCGTGATAATCCACCTCTTGCACGTCCTGCAACCCGGCCCAACGCAGCAAAGCACTGCACGCCGCCGGGGTCTCGAATAAGCCGTGCAGGTAGGTGCCTAGAATTTGCCCATCGGCGCTCTGTGCACCATCGCTGCGGCCATCGTCCAGCAGCACCGCAGCGCTTGCCAAGGCAGCGCCGCAGGTTACCCCCGCATGGATCTCATAACCGCTGACTTCGGCGTCTTCCAACACCAGGCGTCCACGCACGTTGCGCAACTGCTTCTCTTGTTCCAGGGTGGTGCTGAACGCCAGTAACCCGAGGCCGTCGCTGGAGCCCGCATGCCCTTCCAGGCCCAACGGGTCATGGACTTGCTCGCCGAGCATCTGCAAGCCGCCGCAGATCCCCAGCACCTTGCCGCCATAACGCAGGTGCCGCGCCACGGCGGTGTCCCAGCCATTGGCACGCAGGTAGGCCAGGTCACTGCGCACGCTTTTCGAGCCCGGCAGGATGATCAGGTCAGCAGCCGGTATCGCCTGGCCCGGCCCGACGAACTGCAAGTCCACCTGGGGATGCAAGCGCAGCGGGTCGAAATCGGTATGGTTGCTGATGCGCGGCAGCACCGGCACCACCACCTTGAGCACCTGGGCGGCTTTGTCGATCTGGCGCTGGTCGATGCCGTCTTCCGCCTCCAGGTGCAGGTCCATCACGTAGGGCAGCACGCCGACCACCGGTTTGCCGGTGCGCGCTTCGAGCCAATCCAGCCCGGGTTGCAGCAACGCGATATCACCGCGAAAACGGTTGATGATGAAGCCCTTGACCCGCGCCTGCTCGCTGGGCGACAGCAGTTCCAGGGTGCCGACCAGATGGGCGAACACGCCACCGCGATTGATGTCTGCGATCAACAGCACCGGGCAGTCCACCGCTTCGGCGAAGCCCATGTTGGCGATGTCATTGGCGCGCAAGTTGATCTCGGCCGGGGAGCCCGCGCCTTCGACCATCACCACCGGGTAGGCCTGGCTCAAACGCGTGTGGGAGGCCAGCACCGCTTGCATCGCAATGGCTTTGTAGTCGTGGTAGGCCACGGCATTCATGCTGGTGACGGCACGGCCATGGATGATCACCTGGGAACCGGTGTCGCTGTTGGGCTTGAGCAACACCGGGTTCATATCGGTGTGGGGCGCCAGGTAGGCGGCCTGGGCCTGCACCGCCTGGGCGCGGCCGATCTCGCCGCCTTCGGCGGTCACCGCGCTGTTGAGCGCCATGTTCTGCGGCTTGAACGGTGCCACCGCGACGCCCTGGCGTACCAGCCAGCGACACAGCGCGGTCACCAGGGTGCTTTTGCCGGCGTCAGAGGTGGTGCCCTGCACCATCAGCGTGGTCATGTGGCGTCCTTGTAGGCGGCCAGGGCTTCATCAAGGCGCAGCCAGTCGGCTTCGGTGTCGGGCAGGCCCAAGCGCACGCTGCTGTTGTGTACAAACAGGCGCAGCAGGATGCCGCGCTGGGCCATGAATTCGTACAGCCGTTCAGCGTGGGGGGTAATCAACCACTGGAACAAGGCGCAGCCACCGTGGGGTTGAAGGCCGCGGCGCTCAAGCAACTCGAACAGACGCTGGCCGGCTGCGATGCAACGACTGCGCTGGCGCGCATGCCCGTCGGTGTCGCGCAGGCACACTTGGCCCAGCACCCGCGTCGGACCACTGACAGCCCAGGGCCCGACCTGTTCGGCCAACAGCTTGAGCAACTTGCGCTCGGCCAGCACAAAGCCCAGGCGCACGCCGGCCAGGCCGAAGAACTTGCCGAATGAGCGCAGCACGATCAAGCCGACCTGATCGGCATGGCTGGCCAGGCTCAAATCCGGGGTTACGTCAATGAACGCCTCGTCTACCACCAGCCAGCCACCACGTTGGGCCAACCGCGCATGCCAATCCAGCAGGCGTTGCGGGCTCAGGCTCAAGCCCGTGGGGTTGTTGGGGTTGACCACGACCAGCACGTCGAGGCTGTCGAGAAAGAAGTCGACTTCCTGCTCCTGCACTTCACGCACCACATAACCGGCACGGCGCCAGGCTTCGGCGTGCTCGGCGTAACAGGGCGAAAGCACGCCGACCTTACCGGAACGACGCAGGCGCGGCAGCAGTTGAATCGCTGCCTGGGAGCCCGGCACCGGCAGCAACGGGCCGGCACCGTAATACTCGCTGGCAGCCTTCTCCAAGCCGTCATCGGTTTCCGGCAAGCGCGCCCAGGCACGCAAGGGAATCTCGGGAATCGGCCACGGCCAGGGCGCCAGGCCGCTGGACAGGTCGAGCCAATCCGCTTCGGCAATGCCGTACTCAATCGCGGCCTTACGCAGCCGACCACCATGTTCAAGCATAGATTTGCGCCCCCACGCACAGGACCAGCAGCCACAGCCATACGCCGCGCTGCACCAGTTGCCAGCCGCGATCAATGGAATCGGCGTCGGCCGGCGGGCCTTCGCCCAATGGCGGGCGCTGATGCACCTCGCCGTGATAAATCGCCGCACCGCCCAGTTCGACACCCAAGGCACCGGCCCCCGCGGCCATCACCGGGCCGGCGTTGGGGCTGTCCCAGGTCGGCCCCTGGGTGCGCCAGCATTTGAGCGCCAGGCGGGTTTTGCCCAATAACGCGTAGGTTAAGGCCACCAAACGCGCAGGAATATAGTTGAGCACATCATCGATCCTGGCGGCTGCCCAGCCGAAGCGCTCAAAGCGCTCATTGCGATAGCCCCACATGGCGTCCAGGGTATTGCTGAGGCGATAGAGCACCACGCCTGGCACACCGGCCACCACAAACCAGAACAACGCAGCGAATACCGCATCGCTGCCGTTCTCCAGCACCGATTCGGTGGCAGCACGGGCGACTTCAGTGCGGTCCAGTTCGCTGGTCTGGCGGCTGACCAGGTAACTCACCCGCGTGCGCGCTTCGTCCAGGTCGTCACGGCGCAGGGCCCGGGCCACCGGCATCACGTGCTCGCCCAGGCTGCGCATGCCCAGGGCGCAGTACAACGCCAGGATCTCCAGTAGCCAGCCGATATAGGGCGCCCACGACAACGCCGTGGCCAGCAGGGTCAGCGGCACCACCGCGATAAACCACGCGGTCACGCCATGGCTGCGCCAGCCACGCCCACCGCTATTGAAACGTTGCTCGATGCGCCCGGCGAAATTGCCGAACGCCACCAGCGGATGCCAGCGCCTGGGCTCACCCAGCAGCGCATCCAGCGCCACTGCAGCGACACACAGCAAGGCCACACTCATTGACTCACTCCCCACGTGTTTTCATACAGCATGTCACTTAGCGGTCGCGGCACGGCCCAGCCTTCTAGCTGCAACATCGGTGCCGGGTAAAACTCGGCCACCGGCCCCAGGCACAACACGGCCAGGGGTTTTGCGCCGGGCGGCAAGCCCAGCAGCTCGGCCAGGGCCTGGGGATCGAACAGCGAAACCCAGCCCATGCCCAATCCTTCCACGCGCGCCGCCAGCCACAGGTTCTGGATCGCGCAGGAGAGCGAGGCCATGTCCATTTCCGGCAAGGTGCGGCGCCCGAAAATGTGGCGCTCACGATCGTCCATCAAGGCGGCGACCAGTACCTCGGCGCAGTCGTTGATGCCTTCGACCTTGAGCTTCATGAACGCATCGGAGCGTTCGCCCAATGCTTCGGCGGTGCGCACGCGCTCTTCTTCTACCAACTGTTGAATCTGGCTGCGCAACGGGCGATCGCTGATGCGGATAAAACGCCACGGCTGCATCAGGCCGACGCTGGGTGCCTGGTGCGCGGCGTGGAGCAGGCGTTGCAGCAGTTCAGGCGCGACGCTGCCGCCGCTGAAGTGGCGCATGTCGCGGCGTTCGGCGATGGCGCGGTAGACGGCATCGCGGTCAGCTTGGGGGAATGCGTTGTCAGTCATGGCCTCTTCGCGAGCAAGCCCGCTCCCACATTTGAAATGCATTCCCCTGTGGGAGCTGGCTTGCCTGCGATAGCGGTCTCAAGGTCTGGCGCAAACAACGCGGCCACCGCGCCAAGATTCGACGGAAAATAAAAGTGTACGTAGGAGGCGGTCAATCGACCTTGGCGGTAGACCGCTTCAGCCCCGCGCCCGCCGTTAGGGCTCAGGCCACGGGCAATCGGCGCCCATTCGGTACTGGTCAGGGAATGGTGATAGGTATGCCCACGCAACGTGCCCTCCGGCAGCTCAACGCTTTGCAGCGCCAGGGCCGCGAGTTTCTTCTGCATCACTGCATCGCCTTGTAACAAGCCAACCAGTTCGGCGCGTGTACCCTCCACATCGGTCAACGAGTCGAGCAGATAGAGCATGCCACCGCACTCGGCGAGCAGCGGTTTGCCAGCGGCGTGATGAGCACGAATGGCGTCCAGCATCGCGGTATTGGCCGATAATGCCTGGTGGTGCAGTTCTGGATACCCGCCGGGCAAATAGAGGCTGTCAGCCTCGGGCAACTGGCAATCATGGATCGGTGAGAAGAACTTCAGCTCGGCGCCCATCGCCCGCAGCAAATCCAAACTGGCGCCGTAGGTAAAAGCAAAGGCTTCGTCACGGGCCACGGCAATACGCACACCGGCCAGCAAGGGTTCGGCTTCGATCACCTCGGGCGCGGCAAAGGTCACCGGCGGCGGCAGGGCCACTTCGCAACTGCTGCCCAACGCCTGGGCGGCGGCGTCCAGGCGTACATCAAGGTCGTTCAGTTCGCTGGCTTGCACCAGGCCCAGATGACGGCTGGGCAGTTCGATGCCGGTCTCGCGGGACAATGCACCGTACCAACGCAAGCCTTCGGTGAGGCTGCCTTCGAGCAATTGCGCATGGCGCAACGTGCCGACGCGGTTGGCCAGCACGCCGGCGAACGGCAGGTCGGGTTGATAGCGCGCCAGCCCGAGGGCCAGGGCGCCGAATGTCTGGGCCATGGCGGTGCCATCGATCACACCCAGCACCGGTACACCGAAGTGCCGCGCCAGGTCAGCGCTGGAAGGCGTGCCGTCGAACAGGCCCATCACGCCTTCGATGAGAATCAGGTCGGCCTCCCCCGCCGCCTCCCAGAGCAGGCGGCGGCTTTCCTGCTCGCCCACCATCCACATGTCCAACTGGTACACCGGCGCGCCACTGGCACGCTCGTGGATCATCGGGTCGAGAAAGTCCGGCCCGCATTTGAACACGCGCACCTTGCGTCCCAAGTTGCGGTGCAAACGCGCCAGCGCGGCGGTGACCGTGGTTTTGCCCTGGCCGGACGCCGGAGCGGCGATCAATACGGCCGGGCAATGACGGGGCTGATTCAAAGTTCGACGCCTTTTTGTGCCTTGATACCTGCCTGAAACGCGTGCTTGAGCATGCCCATTTCGGTGACGGTGTCGCCCATTTCGATCAGCTCAGGCTTGGCGCCACGGCCGGTGACCACCACATGCTGCATGGGCGGGCGCGCTTGCAGGTCGCTGAGTACCTGGTCCAGGTCGAGGTAACCGTGCTTGAGGGCGATGTTCAGCTCGTCCAGCACCACCAAGCCGATAGAGGGGTCATTCAACATGGCCCGAGATACCACCCAAGCCGCTTCGGCGGCGGCGATATCGCGCTGGCGGTCCTGGGTTTCCCAAGTGAAACCTTCGCCCATCACATGAAAGCGCACCTGCTCGGGGAAGCGGCGGAAGAACAATTCTTCGCCGGTGCTGTTACGCCCCTTGATGAACTGCACCACACCGCATTGCATGCCATGGCCCATGGCGCGGGCCAACATGCCGAACGCCGAACTGCTCTTGCCTTTGCCATTGCCGGTCAGCACCAGCAGCAGGCCGCACTCGTTGGGGGAATTGGCGATGCGCTCGTCGATCACGGCTTTTTTGCGCAGCATGCGTGCCAGGTGGCGTTCGTCGCGTTCGGGGGAATCAGTCATGGCAGCTCTCCGTTGGGGCTGGACAAAAACGGCGGGCAGGAAAAAGAAAAATCAGACAGCCAAGCATCGCCCACCGTGATGCTGTTGGATGATCCAGGCCGGTCTCCGGACTCATGAGTGGCGCTTTTGATAGCAAGCAACCGAGGGTGCGCCTTCCCATATCGCACGCGATACAGTGGCAAACAGCACCGTCTTGACTCATTTACCGTTGCGGGGGCAGCGCCGGAATCGCGGCAGCACTGTGTACAAGTGCGCTCACTCACCGGCTTCCCTGTTTCACTCTGTCGACGCGCGCGCCACAGAGCACCTGGAACAAGCCGCGAAGGTTAGTGGGTTGGGGATGGAGCGTCAATTAAAGCTGGCCTTGTACTTGAACCATCCGCCGTTCGTGCTTCTCTACCCCTACAGGTATCAAGGAGAAAACCATGCCTAAAACCCGACTCGCCCTACTGATCATGTTCGCCGGCAGCCTCGCTGCGTGCGGCGAAAGCTCGACCCTGCAGGTCGCCGATGGCACCGGGCCCTCGCCCCGACTGCCGGAGCCGAACAAGACGCTGATCCCCACCGTCAATATCGCCCCGGCCATCGGCTGGCCAGAAAGCGCCAAGCCCGTCGCCGCTGCCGGCACCCAAGTGGCCGCGTTTGCCGAAGGCCTGGATCACCCGCGCTGGCTTTACGTATTGCCCAACGGCGACGTGCTGGTGGCCGAGACCAATGCACCGCCCAAGCCGGACGACGCCAAAGGCCTGCGCGGCTGGGTGATGGAAAAAGTCATGGACCGCGCTGGCGCCGGCGTACCGAGCCCGAACCGCATTACCTTGCTGCGCGATGCCGACCATGATGGCGTGGCAGAAACTCGCACGGCGTTCCTGGAAAACCTCAATTCGCCGTTTGGCATGACCCTGGTGGGTAACGACCTGTATGTGGCCGACTCGGATAAATTGCTGCGCTTCCCCTATCAGCCGGGCGAAACCGCGATCACCTCCCCCGGCACCAAGGTGGTGGATTTACCCGGTGGCCCCTTGAACCACCACTGGACCAAAAACGTGGTGGCCAGCCAGGACGGCAGCAAACTGTACGTGAGCGTCGGCTCCAACAGCAACGTCGGCGAAAACGGCCTGGAAGCCGAACAGGGCCGCGCCGCCATTTGGGAAGTCGACCGCGCCAGCGGCCAGCACCGCATTTTTGCTTCTGGCCTGCGCAACCCCAACGGCATGGCGTGGGAACCGCAGAGCGGCAAGCTGTGGACGGCGGTCAACGAGCGCGACGAAATCGGCAGTGATCTGGTGCCCGACTACATCACCTCGGTCAAGGATGGCGGCTTCTACGGCTGGCCTTTCAGTTATTACGGCCAGCATGTGGATGTGCGTGTCACCCCGCAGAACCTGGACATGGTCGCCAAGGCCATCGCCCCCGATTACGCGGTTGGCCCTCATACTGCGTCGCTGGGGCTGACCTTCGCCGAGGGCAGCAAACTCCCCGCCCCCTTCACTAATGGCGCATTTATCGGCCAGCATGGTTCCTGGAACCGCAAGCCGCACAGTGGCTACAAGGTGATTTTCGTGCCGTTCGAAGGGGGCCAGCCGAAAGGGCAACCGGTGGATGTGCTGACGGGGTTTCTTGATAGCGATGAGAAAGCCATGGGCCGGCCGGTTGGGGTGGTAATTGATCAGCAAGGGGATTTGCTGGTGGCCGATGATGTGGGCAATAAGGTTTGGCGGGTGTCGGCTGCTAAGTAGATCGCCACACACCAATGTGGGAGCGGGCTTGCCCGCGATTACGGTGGCCCAGCCAACTAATCCGTTGACTGACACACTGCATTCGCGGGCAAGCCTGCTCCCACATTTTGGAGTTTTATTGATTCAGGGATTACGCGCCAGGTTCCCCGGCAACACGCGCTTGGCACTCAGGTAGGCATTCTGCCAATACGCTTTGGATAGCGTATCCAGCTTCACCGTACCGCCGGTTTGCGGTGCGTGCACGAAGCGCCCTTCGCCCACATAAATACCCGCATGGCTGACCCGCGAACCACCACCGGTGGCGAAGAACAGCAGGTCACCGGTTTGCAGGTTTTGTTCGCTGACGTCCTGGGCACGCATCACGATCAGTTCGCGAGTGGTGCGCGGCAATGAGATGCCGGCGGCGTCGCGGAATACAAAGCCGATCAGGCCGCTGCAATCAAAACCCGAGTCCGGTGTGTTGCCGCCCCAGCGATAAGGCGTGCCGACCAGGCCCAGCGCACGAAAGAGCACGTCTTCGGCAGCCGGCGAGAAATTCTGGGTGGCATAGTTGAACACCGGCTTAGGCTTGACCGCGACGGGCGCGGGCGGCGGTGTGCGACTGGCGCAGGCGCTGAGCAGCGCGGCGCAAACAATGAGCATCAGGCGGGCCGAGGTCGACATGTGCAGAACAATCCTGGTCTGGATGCGGCTTTCGCTGCCGAACGTTGAAAACCAGAACGCGCAAGCAAAGCTCGCGCGAACGGATGACAACAATGTCCAGAGATTCTAGCGCTTACACGTCAAACTTCAAGTATCACTTTAACTTTACTTACTAGCGGTAACCGTGGTCGGGGCCATGGCGAGTGCGCGCTTGGCTTCGATGAAGGTTTTGCTCCAGTAGCTGTCACCCAGGTTATCGACCCGAACACCACCACTGCGGCGGCTGCTGGAGTGAATAAACTGGTTATCGCCCAGGTAGATACCGGCGTGGCTGACACGACCGCGGCCACTGGTACTAAAGAAAAGCAGATCACCGGGCTTGAGGTTGTTTCGCGCGACCAACGGTGCATTCACGTTGATCATCTCGCGCGTGGAGCGCGGCAGATTCATGCCGGCTTCTTCACGAAACAGGTAGCCAATGAAACCACTGCAATCAAAACCGGCTTCCGAGGTGCCGCCGAAACGGTAACGGGTACCGATCAAGGACATGCCGCGCTCAAGGATGCTGTCGGCCAGAAGAGGCAGTTGGTAAGGCTTGCTGTCAGAGAACTCGGCGAGTTCTTTCTCGGTTGCCACCTCTTCTTCATAAACAGAAGCAGACTGTGCAGCAACGAACTTTGCCTGATTTTGAACCTGTGGTTTTTGCTGTTCTGCCACCTGCTGAGGGTGGGAGGCGCAACCAAACAACAGGGTAACGAGTGCGAGAGGCACGAGGGGTGCGAAGCGATTTAGCATGGGCACGACCGTGGCTGATGTGTAAAGAAGCCGAGACTATGCCCTCTATCACATCGATTTGCAAATTCAATCGTGATCTATGTGACTTATCGTTTCGACTATGCCATCTAAGCCGTGATTCCATTTATCGCTTCAGTTGCGTAGTCCTTTGGGCTCAAACGCAGGTTTTCTGACGCCTTGAAAATGCCGACACAGGGAAAATCAAGACGTTACCAACCCAAGGTTTCTTTCAGGAAAGGAATCGTCAATTTTCTTTGTGCTTGTAAAGAAGCCTGGTCGAGCTGTTCAAGCAAATCGAACAGTGCACTCATGCTGCGGGTGCCACGGGTGAGAATAAAGTGCCCGACTTCGTCAGTCAGGTGCAGGCCACGACGCGAAGCACGCAGTTGCAGCGCACGCAGCTTGTCCTCGTCGGACAACGGGCGCATCTGGAAGATCAGCGCCAGGGTCAGGCGCGACTTGAGGTCGGCCAGCTTCACCGGCAGCTCACGAGGCGATGTAGAAGCCGCAATCAGCAGGCGTCGGCCGCTGTCGCGCAGGCGGTTGAACAGATGAAACAGCGCCTCTTCCCACTCTGCTTTGCCGGCCACTGCCTGCAGGTCGTCGAGACATACCAGTTCGTACTGCTCAAGGTTATCGAAGATGCCGATGCCGCGGTCCATCAACTCTGCCAGGGGCAGGTACACCGCCGGTTCGCCCATCTGTTCGAAACGCAGGCAAGCGGCCTGCAGCAGGTGGGTGCGCCCCACGCCATGCTTGCCCCACAGATAAATCAGGCTTTCAGTCCACCCGGCGTCGGCTTCGCAGAGCCGCTCGACATAGCCGAGTGCAGCGGCATTGGCGCCTGGGTAGTAGTTGATAAAGGTAGCGTCATCACGCAGACGCACACCTAGGGGCAGCTGAATCGGTTTCATGCTGACTGAACGGCTCCCATCGAACCGTTAGTGGCCTCTGTGTAAAGTTTGCAAAGTTTATACCCGTGACGCCGGGCGCACAATGCAGCAGACCACAAGCAAAATCAAAGGTTTGCGTTAACTCGCAGGTTTACGCGAATTGTTTGACGCACCCGGCGCCCATAACAACAAACCCGGCCAAGGCCGGGTTTGTGACATTGCGATTACAACTCGGGCTCATCCACCCCTGTGTAAACGTCCGAATCCTTGTACAGGTCGTGCACATGGCGCACCAGCACCATGATCACCGCCGCCACCGGCAACGCCAGCAGGATGCCGGTAAAGCCGAACAGCTCGCCCCCCGCCAGGATCGCAAATATCACCGCCACCGGGTGCAGGCCAATTCGATCGCCCACCAGCAGTGGCGTCAGCACCATACCTTCCAAGGCCTGGCCGACCATGAACACCGCGACAATCCCCAGCATCGGGTACAGGTCGCCGCCAAACTGGAACAGCCCCGCCACCAGCGCCGCGCCGATGCCGATCACAAAGCCCATGTACGGCACGATGGCCGCCAGGCCCGCGATCAAGCCGATCAACAGCCCCAGCTCCAGGCCGATCGCCATCAGGCCGGCAGCGTAAATCACGCCCAGGGCCAGCATCACCAGCAGCTGCCCGCGCACGAACGCACCCAGCACCTCATGACACTCCGCCGCCAGTGAAACCACGCGCTCTTCGCGGTCACGGGGCAGCAGGCTGCGGATCTTGGCCATCATGATGTCCCAGTCTCGCAGCAGGTAGAACGCCACCACCGGGATCAGCACCAGGTTGGTCAACCAGCCGATCAGCGCCAGGCTCGACGCGGTTGCCTGGCTGAGCACCACCGTGACGATGTCGGTGGTCTTGTCCATATGCTCGCTGATGGCCGCCTTGACCTTGTCGAACTTCCAGAAGCCATCTGCCAGCCCGAACTTGGACTGGGCCCACGGCATTGCCGTGTGCTGCAACCAGTCGAGCATCTGCGGCGCCAGTTCATAAAGGCGGAACAGCTGCTTGGCCAACATCGGCACCAATATCAACACCAGCGCCGTGATGATCAACGTGAACAGCGCAAACACCGTGATCACGCCCCAGGTGCGCGACATGCCGACTTTTTCCAGGCGATCCACCACCGGATCGAACAGATAGGCGAGCAGCAGCGCCACCAGGAACGGCGTCAGGATCGAATGCAGCAAGAACACAAAAACGCACAGCAGGACAATCCCGCCAAGCCACACCCAACGACGCGTATCCGCCATAAACCACTCCATCTGTTATTTACGCCCTTCTTCTATATAGAAGGAGGAACACCGTTTACCAACGAAAACGCAGTTGCGCCTGAGGCTCAGGTGCAGCCGCCGGTTGCGCACCATCGACCACGGCTGGCTGGGCCGGGGCTTCGCCAGCAGGAATTTCCTGCAGCTTGGCCAAGCTCAATTGGGTGCGCAGTTGTTCGGCGCTGCCATTGACGCGATACACAATCCGGTTGCCATCCACTAAATGCGGCTGGCCGCCAAAGGGCTCCAGCAAACGACCCAGGGCGGCGTAGCGCTCCAGGTTCATGCCTTGCACTTCAAGCAGTTGCTCAGTGCTCACGCCCGGCTTGACGGCAAAGCGTGGCGCCAGCTTTTGACTGACCGCCAGCAAGACAGCGTCGGCGAGCGCGGCAGTGTCAGCGCCTTGGGCGGCGCCTTCCTCAGCCTTGTCGCCCAGCCACAGGCGCCATTTGGCCTGCCATTGACTGCCTTCCTGACGCGCATGCACTGCCAGCAACGCATCGGCACCGTAGCGCTCGGACGCTGCACGCAAAGGCGTGGCGTCCGGGCTTTCAAGATTCGGCGCGGTGGCGACTACCTGTTCATCCAGGTCTCCCAGCGGCAAGCGCAGCGGCAGACCCCGGTGCTGCGCGGCCCGGCGCAGGGCCTGGGCAACGGCCTGGCCATCGCCGACCAGGCTGCTGCCTTCGGTTGAATCGTTCAGCCACCACCCCAGGATTGACGGCCGGTTGCTGCCCCAGATCGACAGGCCCGCATCACGCAAGGCGCGGTCGGTGCTGACCGGGTCGAAGTCCACTTGCAGGCTTTCCGGCGGGCCGGCGTCGTAGCCGTACTGGCTGATGATTTGTTGCGGATCTTTGCGGATCGCCGCCAGGCCCGGGCCATCGGCGGCCTTGGCGTCGCCGGTCAGGCGGATCACCAGGGTCTGCACGGCACGCTGGGTGGCTTGGTCGCGCTCTTGGGGCGACTGGCTGCTGACCGGTTCAAGTACTTGATAGAGGCCATTGAGGGTTTCGGCATGACTCGCCAGGCTGACCAACGACAAGCAGCCTACAAAGAAGAATTTACACAGACGCATGGAAGATTCCCGAACGACAAATTTAGCGGTTGGAACAGACCGCGTGATCTCGGTTTGGCAAGGCTGTGACACAGCGACCGGTAAAACATTCACAGGGTCCCGGTAAGTTTTCATACTGTCATAACGCTAGCGAGTTCAAGGCTATACCTTAATACGCACGATTACCGGCCCGATTTGCATTTTTTTGAGCTCATATGCCCTGCCCGTCGGCCCGAGGATGGCCGCTGCCCCTCAAGCCTGATAAAATCGCGCGCCTTCGCAGACCGTCAACGGCAGGGCCCTTTCCAAAAGCCCCCGCCCGCCCGGTCGTTACCCAGAAATCCCCCCTAAAGGCCTGGATCATGAGCAAGCAACCCTCCCTGAGCTACAAGGACGCCGGTGTAGACATCGACGCCGGTGAAGCATTGGTCGAACGCATCAAGAGCGTCGCCAAGCGCACTGCGCGCCCTGAAGTCATGGGTGGCCTGGGCGGTTTTGGCGCCCTCTGCGAAATCCCGGCCGGCTACAAGCAGCCTGTACTGGTGTCCGGCACCGACGGCGTGGGCACCAAGCTGCGCCTGGCCCTGAACCTGAACAAGCACGACAGCATCGGCATCGATCTGGTCGCCATGTGCGTCAACGACCTGGTGGTGTGCGGCGCCGAGCCGCTGTTCTTCCTCGACTACTACGCCACCGGCAAGCTCAATGTCGAGACCGCGACCCAGGTCGTGACCGGCATCGGTGCTGGCTGCGAACTGTCGGGTTGCTCCCTGGTCGGCGGTGAAACCGCTGAAATGCCAGGCATGTACGAAGGCGAAGACTACGACCTGGCCGGCTTCTGCGTGGGTGTCGTGGAAAAAGCCGAGATCATCGACGGCTCCAAAGTCGCTGCTGGTGACGCCCTGCTCGCCTTGCCATCGTCCGGCCCGCACTCCAACGGCTACTCGCTGATCCGCAAGATCATCGAAGTGTCCGGCGCCGACATCGAGAACATCCAGCTCGACGGCAAGCCACTGACCGACCTGCTGATGGCGCCGACCCGCATCTACGTCAAGCCACTGCTCAAGCTGATCAAGGACACCGGCGCCGTCAAGGCCATGGCCCACATCACCGGTGGCGGCCTGCTGGACAACATCCCCCGCGTCCTGCCAAAAGGCGCCCAGGCGATTGTCGACGTGGCCAGCTGGCAGCGCCCGGCAGTCTTCGATTGGCTGCAGGAAAAAGGCAACGTCAACGAAACCGAAATGCACCGCGTGCTGAACTGCGGCGTAGGCATGGTGATCTGCGTTGCGCAGGAACACGTTGAAACCGCGCTGAACGTGCTGCGTGAAGCCGGCGAGCAACCTTGGGTCATTGGCCAGATCGCCACTGCTGCCGAAGGCGCAGCCCAGGTTGAACTGAAGAACCTCAAGGCTCACTGATGCCCCAGACCTGTGATGTCGTGGTGCTGCTTTCCGGCACCGGCAGTAACTTGCAGGCCCTGATCGAGAGCACGCGCACCGGCGACAGCCCGGTGCGCATCGCTGCGGTGATTTCCAACCGCAGCGACGCCTACGGCCTGCAACGCGCCCGTGACGCGGGTATCGATACTCGCTCCCTGGATCACAAGGCGTTCGACGGTCGCGAGGCCTTCGACAGCGCCTTGATCGAACTGATCGACGCCTTCAACCCCAAACTCGTGGTCCTTGCCGGTTTCATGCGCATCCTCAGCGCAGATTTCGTCCGGCACTACGAAGGTCGCCTGCTCAATATCCACCCTTCCCTGCTGCCCAAGTACAAAGGCATGCACACCCACCAGCGCGCCCTCGACGCCGGCGACAGTGAGCATGGCTGCAGCGTGCACTTTGTGACCGAGGAACTCGATGGCGGGCCTCTGGTCGTACAGGCAGTGGTTCCGGTAGAGTCAGGCGACTCGGCGCAGACGCTTGCGCAACGGGTGCATACCCAGGAACACAGGATTTACCCGCTGGCTGTTCGCTGGTTTGCCGAAGGACGGTTGATTCTTGGCGACCAGGGTGCATTATTGGACGGTCAGTTACTCGCGGCCAGCGGCCACTTGATTCGAACCTAGGAGATTTTATGCGTCGCGCCCTGCTTTTCGCTTTTGCGCTGTTCGCTTTGCCTGCCGTACAAGCGGCAGACCTTCACCCCTTCTCCGTCAGCTACACCGCCGACTGGAAACAACTGCCCATGAGCGGTTCGGCTGAACGCAGCCTGGCCAAGAATGGCGACGGTACCTGGACCTTGAATTTCAAGGCCTCGATGATGATTGCCAGCCTGACCGAAACCAGTGTGATCCTGTTCGACAAGGACACCCTGCAACCCAAGAGCTACAGCTTCGAACGCGGCGGCCTGGGCAAGGCGAAGAAGATCAACCTGGATTTCGACCAGAGCGCCAAGAAAGTCACCGGCTTTGAAAACAAAGACCCGGTCAATGTCACTCTCGAAAGCGGCATGCTCGACAAGTCCACCTATCAGCTCGCCCTGCAGCGTGATGTGGCTGCGGGCAAAAAGAGCATGAGCTACCGCGTAGTTGAGGGTACCGATACCGATACCTACGACTTCCGCGTGATCGGCTCGGAAAAGGTCCAGACCAAGGTCGGTTCGATCGACGCGATCAAGGTCGAGCGCGTGCGTGATCCGTCGCAGAGCAAGCGCATCACCCAGATGTGGTTTGCCAAGGACCAGGGCGGCATCCTGGTTGCCCTGCGCCAGGTTGAGACTGATGGCAAGGAGTACAACATAATGCTGCAGGATGGCACTGTTGACGGCCAGGCCGTCAAAGGTAGCTGATGCGCTGATGTGCTGGAAAAGAGCCTCGCTGAATGCGGGGCTTTTTTTTGCCTGGAATTTTCAGCGCGACCACTACCGCTATCGCAGGCAAGCCAGCTCCCACAGGGGAATGCATTTCAAGGTGGGAGCTGGCTTGCCTGCGATGGCGGTTCCGAGGTCAACCTAGTCGACCTGAACATGAAACTTTTGTCATAAAGCCTCTGCCATGGCGACGCAATGCCTTGGTTTACGCGGCCTCCAGCATTGTTGCGCTTCCTGCAATGAATTATTGCGCGCAAAATCAGTTTACTTAGCAAGCTAACAAATCATATAACAGAGGCCTGCGACGACTTGCCGCAGATCAACCAGAGATTGGAGCAAGCAGATGACTGTAAAAGTAACTGAACGCGACGATGAACACATGTCCCATGAAGCAGTAGGCCACGGGATTCACATCTGGGATGTCCATCAGCAAGACGTATTGGTCGGCATGTTCCACAACGAGAGCGACGCCCACAATTATAAGAACGAGCTCGAAACTCTCGAACTGCAACGCCAGGCAAAAAGCTCCTGAAGCTCTGAAATCATGTGGACGCCCGGCCCACGCAGCCGGGCCGTCAACAAGAAACCGCGCCTTTGGAGCGCGGTTTTTTTGTCAATAATCGCCATAAATAAATGTAACAAAAACACACACAAATAATGATTCTCGATATCATTCGTGCACCTTTCATTCAGGCTCACGAATCAGGGAATCAATTTGATGCATGGAAACAGCAGCAAGCCAGAAAACGCGTTACTGGAACGCTGGAGCGAAGCACTTGCCACTGCGCAATTTCAGGCCAGCCACATCAGCCTCCAAGCACTGATCAATACGCTGGCACCCGCCGCCGAACGTAGCTTCCAACGCCTGATCCAAGCGTTGTTTCGTGAAAGCCTGCTGGACCCCAGCACCCTCATTTATGACGAACGTGGGCATTGCTCGCTGACACTGCCTTGCCAAGCCCGGCTGCGTTTCGAACATTTGCGTCCTGGTCGCATGGCAAGCTGGGACCTGCGCGGCGAAGTCATCCTGTTGCGCGAAGGCCAGCCCGAACAGAAAATCCAGTTCCCCTCACAGTTGTTGACGCTGCTTAACGCCAGCCTTGAGTCGCCTGCCGACCGGGAAGTGCTCAACCGCCTCAACGTCGAGATCGACGACAGCTTCATCAACGACACCTTGTGCCTGGCCTTCCATGAGCAATGGACGCTCAAGTTGCATGCGTCCATGGACCCGGTGCATCAAGACAACCTGCTGAGTCATCTCAAGAACAGCCCGAGCGTTATCAACCCGACTTCCGTGCTTGAACAGTGGGGAACATTGGGTCACCCATGGCACCCCAACTACAAGACCAAGCTGGGCCTGAATACCGCACAAGTCATCGACTATTCGCCGGAATTCGAAGCACGCTTCCCCGTGCTGCTGTGCGCGCTGCATCGCCAATTTGCCCATGTCGAAAAGTTGGCCGGCACCGCAGATTACTGGCAGTGGTGGCGCGAGCGCTTCCCGCAAGCGGCACAGCACTTGACCGCAGTCCTGCAAGCACAGGGTCTTGAGGCAAGCGATTATCTGCCATTGCCCGCCCACCCTTGGCAGGCACGCCAGGAACTGCCTCAACTGTTCGCCAACGAAATTGGCGACAAGCTGCTGGTGCTGACCGATATCGTCGCGTTTACCGCCCACCCCACCATGTCATTCAGGACGGTGTTGCCTGAGGGCCGTCGCGATGCGCCGATGGTCAAGCTACCCGTGTCACTGCGCCTGACCAGCGTACAGCGCACCGTATCGCCGCGTTCAGCGCGCATGGGCCCAAGGATCAGCCATCTGCTGCTGAGCATCCTGGAACGCGAACCGGTCATTCAAAAACGCCTGAACATCGTTCCCGAGCGAATCGGTGTGCACTTCCAGCCACAACCGGCCAATGATGAGCACGCTCGCCACCTGGCGGTGCTCTATCGCGACAATCCCCAGAGCCAACTCCAGCCAGGGGAAATGGCCGTACCGGTGGGCAGCCTGTTTGCCATTGATCAACACGGCCAGCCGCTGCTGCGCCAATGGGTGCGCCTGAGCCAAGGCAAGGATGACGCGGCGGCCATGCTCGCGTTCTTCCATGACTACGCAGCGATCACCGTGCCAGCACTGCTGGGCATGTACTTGCGTTATGGCATCGCTTTTGAGGCCCATCAGCAAAACTCCTTCATGGTGATGGCCGCAGACGGACAATTGAGCCGCCTGCTATTGCGCGACTTCGGCGATATCCGAATCGACCGCAAGACCTTGCACGCCCACGGCCTGGACATTGAACTGCACGACCCGAAGATGACGCTATACGACGACGCAGGCTTCGTTCGGGACAAGCTGCTGCACACCGTATTCATGTGCCATTTGGGCGAGCTGATCCTGCTTGCTGCGCGCCACTTCGACATCCCCCAGGCGCTGCTCTGGCATGAACTGTCGGCTCAGGTCAGCCAGTGTTTTGACGACCTGCGCACGCAGGTTGACCCGCAGCGCTGGGCCACCGAGCGCGAAGCACTGCTGGAGCACGCGTGGCCGGCCAAGTCGTTCATGCGCATGCGCCTGCTGGAGAGTCATGCCGATATCGTCGGGCGTCTGCCTAACCCGTTGAGCGCGGCCGCCAATGCCGACTAACAACACCGCGCTGCGGCTGCTGGTGGTGATTCAGTTGGTGTCCATGGGGGCGATGGAAATGAGCGGCCCGTTCTGGCCGCTGCAAATCCAGAAGCTGCTGGGCGTTGCCAATGCCCAGTACACCGGCCTGCTGTCTTCGCTGGTGTATGCCGGGCCAATGATGGCGGCGATGATCCTGACGCCTATGTGGGGAAGACTGGGCGACCGCACCGGCCATAAGCTCATGATTATCCGCGCGCTGCTGGCGTTGGCGGTGTGCCAGGCGCTGGCTGCGATTACGCCTGATCCGTGGTGGCTGGTGGTCATCCGCGTGGTACAAGGCGCATTGGCTGGTTTCATCGCCGCGGCCCAAGCTTACGCGCTGGCCTGCTGCGGTGACGGCGGACGCGGGCATATTCTTGCCCGGCTGCAATCAGCCACCGCCGTAGGTTCCCTGGCCGGGCCGGTGTTGGGTGGCTGGCTGATGGACATATCCGGTTTCGCATTGCTGTGCTACAGCGCCACCGCCGTCTGCCTGTTGTGCGCGATAATCAGCGCGTTCTTACCCAGCGACTCACCACGATCGAGACCTACCCGCACGTCCCAGCCTGCCGCACTCCCCAAAGGCTGGATTGGCGCGATGCTGGGGATCATCGTATTGATCCAGGCAGCCAGGATGATGCCGCAACCGTTTTACGCCCTGTATGTCGCCGAGGTTTTGCACGCACCCGCGTGGCTGATCGGCGCCAGCTATGGCGCCAGCGCCTTGAGCCTGGCACTGTCCGCGCCGTTGTGGGGCCGCCTGTTCGACCGGCATCAGCCAGCCCATACGCTGCGCATCATCGAGTGGGTCACGTGGGCCTGCGCCTTCACGCTGGCCTGCACGGCACTGGCCAGTGAATGGGTGGGGTTTATCGCCAGCCGGCTGCTGTGGGGCGTGTGGCAGGGTGCTTTGTTGCCCGTGGCCTACACACTCATCGCCACTACCGTAGCGCACAGCCAGCAGGGTTTTGCCCTGGGCATGGGCAACAGCGCCGCCAAAGCCGGTGCGCTGTGCGGCGCCTTGTTGGGCGGTATCGGCATGGGGTGGGTGGGCCTGGCGCACAGCTTCTGGCTGGTCGCACTCACCTATGCCCTGGCCGCCGTGAGTATCCGCGCCATCCGTTCGTTTGCGCGAGCGCCTGAGACATCCGATTTTTCTGTCAATACTTCTAATAACTCTGAGACATGATCATGAACACATCGCAATGGGCAGTACTGCTGCCACTTCTTGGGTCGATAAGCGCCCCTGCCTGGGCCGATCAGACCGAACAGACACCGGCAACGCCGACCAGCCTGCAACTGCAGGCGACAGTGGTTTCGGCCACGCGCAGCGAAACCAGCATTGCGCAGATTCCAGGCTCGGTGCAGGTGATCAATGAAGCGCAAATCCGCCAGCAGACAGGTGCAGGACGTCGGGTCGCCGATATCCTCGGCCAACTGGTGCCCGGCATCGCGCCTTCCAGCGGCGGCATGAGCAACTTCGGCCAGACGCTTCGCGGGCGCAATACCCTGATCCTGATCGACGGGGTTTCGCAAAACGCCACGCGCGATAACTTCCGCCAGCTCAACAGCGTGGCACCGGAAAGCATCGAGCGCATCGAAGTGATCTCCGGCGCCAGCAGTGTCTACGGCGCAGGCGCATCGGGCGGCATCATCAACATCATCACCAAACGCAACCAAGGTGAAGACCTGGCGTTCAGCAGCAAGATCGGCATGACCGCCGGCAACAACTTCAGCCACAAGGGGTTCGCCTACCAAGCGTTCCAAAGCGCCACGGGCCGCAAGGGCCCGGTGGATTGGTACCTCTCGGGCAACACCGTGCAGCGCAACGATCAGTTCGACGGTAACGGCAAGCGCATTCCCCAGGACACGTCCCAGGGCAGCAACATGGACACCGATACCTACGACCTGCAAGGTCGCTTCGGCTATGAGCTTGATGATGACAAGAAGATCAGCCTGTCGCTGCAAGACTATAAAGACGAACAAGACACTCGCTACACCAAGAACCCACGCATCACCAGCAACGCAGTCGCCGTAAAAGGCCTGGACCTGGGCGACCAACCCTATACCCATAACCAGGCGGTCAACCTCAACTACGCCGACAAGGATTTCTACGGCCAGGGTTTGCAGGTGGAAAGTTACTGGCGGCGGGCGGATGCACTGTTCTTCCCAGACCTGTCCCGAGGCCGGGCAGGCGTGTCAGACAACAACAGCGTGCAGGACGTCTACGGCCTGCGGGCTGCAATCGACACACAAATGCCGGACATCGGCCCGGCAACGGGCAATCTGGTATGGGGCGCGGACTACGACCATGAAACCTCACGCCAGCGTGGCGACCAATACCGGGTCAATGGCCTGACCTACACCAAAACCGGTACCACGTTCGAACTGGGCCCAGATATCGAGACCACCACCAAAGCCATCTTTGGCCAACTCTCCTACGACATCGACAACTGGACCTTGCGCGGTGGCGTACGTCGCGAGTGGATTGAGAGCAAGGTCTCCGACAGCATCGCGTATGGCGAAATCGTCCAGACCGGCAACCGCGCGACGCTGCCCGGTGGCACGCTCAAATACGATGACACGCTGTATAACCTCGGGGCGGTGTACCACCTGACCGACAACCAGGATGTGTTCGTCAACTTCAGCCAGGGCTTTTCCCTGCCGGATATCCAGCGCTTCCTGCGTGACGTGAACAGCAAATACGATATCCAGAACCTCAATGCCCAGGCCCTTAAAGTCGACAGCTACGAGCTGGGCTGGCGTGGCGACTGGGACAAGTGGCAGGCCAGTGTCACCGCGTATGAAAACACCTCGGATGTCACCCAGTTCTATGATGCCAATGATCGTGTGCTGCGCCTGATCAATCAGAAAGAGCGCGTGCGTGGCGTCGAAACCGGCCTGACCTATAACATCACCGACCAATGGTCCGTCGGCGGTACTTACGCTTACGCCAAAGGCGAGACCCAGCAGAACGGCAAATGGATCGACTTGCCTGCCACCCGTATCTCTCCCGCCAAGACCACAGCGTTTGTCGGCTATGAACGTGACGACTACAGCCTGCGCTTGCAGGGTATGCGCCTGGCCAATTATGACGCGGCGGCCAAGGACAACAACGGTCGCGATATCCAGGGCTACACCCTGGTCGACCTGCTCGGCTCGGTAAGGTTGCCGGTAGGTCGCCTGGAAGGTGCGGTGTACAACCTCACCAACCGCAACTACCAAAACATGTTCGCCCAGGCCAACGCCCGCGCACCGTACCCGAATGCCGAGGGTCGTACCTTCAGCCTGAGTTACGCAGTGGATTGGTAACCGGCTGGTGCTGCACGCTTAAAACACAAACCCCGCCTTTTGGCGGGGTTTGTCATTTCCAGCGGCTTACCACATCAGATCATCAGGGATCTGGTAAGCGGCGTACGGATCATCCTCGTCCGGCACCTGGCTTTCGGTGAGGATGTTGAGCTGCACGATACGCTCCGGAGCGCGCTCCTGGATCTTCAGCGCCGCTTCCCGCGGGATCACCTCGTAGCCGCCACCGTGGTGCACGATCGCCAGGGAGCCGTTGCTCAGCTTGTTGCGCATCAGCGTGTTGACCGACAGGCGCTTGACCTTCTTGTCATCGACGAAGTTGTAGTAGTCCTCGGTGGTCAGCTTGGGCAGGCGCGAGGTCTCGATCAGTTGCTTGACCTGGGCGGTACGCGCCTTGGCCTCGGCTTTTTCCTGCTGCTGACGGTTCAGCTCCTGATCACGCTTGACCTTCTCGGCGTGTGCCTCAGCGGCCAGGCGCGCCTGGGTATCATCGACTTCGGCCTGGCCCTTGTGGACCAGGCGCTGCTGTTTCTGCTTCTCTTTGCCGACCTGTTTGGCCTGCTTTTGGTTGACCAGACCTGCTTTGAGCAACTGGTCGCGAAGGGAAAGGCTCATGGTGCTTACTCACTTAGGCAGCTGCTCAACCGCAGCTGGACACATTCTTTTCCTGGCGTTTGGCTTCGCCCCACAGGGCGTCCAACTCTTCGAGGGTGCAATCTTCTATGGGTTGGTGCGTATCGCGCAATGCCTGTTCGATAAATCGGAAACGTCGTTCGAACTTGGCATTGGCACCGCGCAAGGCGGTTTCCGGGTCGACCTTGAGGTGACGGGCCAGGTTGACCGCGGCAAACAGCAGGTCGCCGACTTCATCGGCAATGGCTACCGAGTCGTTATCGGCCATGGCTTCGAGCACTTCGTCCAACTCTTCGCGCACGTTATCCACCACCGGCAACGCGGACGGCCAGTCGAAACCGACCTGGCTGGCGCGCTTTTGCAATTTGGCCGCGCGGGACAACGACGGTAAGGCGGCGGGCACATCATCGAGCAGGGAGAGTTGCTCGGGAGCGTCGGACTTTTCTGCGCGCTCCTCGGCCTTGATCTGCTCCCAGCGCTGCTTGACCTGTTCTTCGCTCAACCGCGGGATATCCAGCGGCGCGTACAGGTCGCCCGTTGGGAACACGTGAGGATGCCGTCGGATCAGCTTGCGGGTAATGCTGTCGATCACGCCGGCAAATTCGAAGCGCCCTTCTTCCCGGGCCAGTTGGCTGTAATACACCACTTGGAACAGCAGGTCGCCCAGCTCGCCTTGCAGATGGTCAAAGTCGCCGCGCTCGATGGCGTCGGCCACTTCATAGGCTTCTTCCAGCGTGTGCGGGACGATGGTCGCGTAGGTTTGCTTGATGTCCCACGGGCAGCCGTATTGCGGGTCGCGCAGGCGGCTCATCAGGTGCAGCAGGTCTTCGAGTGAATACATCGTGTCTCTTTCCGCTGAATATCTAATGTGGGAGCTGGCTTGCCTGCGATGCCGGCGACTCGGTGCATCAGTTAGACCGAGGTGATGCTATCGCAGGCAAGCCAGCTCCCACATGAAGCAGCTCCCACAATTCAGTCCGCGTTTATCCAGCTAATCATGGGGTGCGGTTGCGCCGGGTTTCGATGATGTTCGGCAACTGGGAAATGCGCCCCAGCAGCCGTCCCAGTGCATCCAACCCCGGAATCTCGATGGTCAGGGACATCAACGCAGTGTTGTCTTCCTTGTTCGAACGGGTGTTGACCGCCAGCACGTTGATCCGCTCGTTGAGCAGCACTTGCGAGACGTCACGCAGCAAGCCGGAACGGTCGTAGGCACGGATGATGATGTCCACCGGATACGTGAGCACCGGCACCGGGCCCCAGCTGACCTGGATGATCCGCTCCGGCTCGCGCCCGCCCAGCTGCAGTACCGAGGCGCAGTCCTGGCGGTGAATGCTCACGCCACGGCCCTGGGTGATGTAGCCGACAATGGCGTCGCCCGGCAACGGCTGGCAGCAGCCGGCCATTTGCGTCATCAGGTTGCCCACGCCCTGGATCTGGATATCGCCACGCTTGCCCGGCTTGTAGCCGGTGGCTTTGCGCGGGATCAGCTCCAGCTGTTCGTTGCCGCGCTCCGGCTCGACCAGTTGCTGGGCCAGGTTGACCAGTTGCGCCAGGCGCAGGTCGCCCGCGCCGAGGGCGGCGAACATGTCTTCGGCGATCTTCATGTTGGCCTTTTCGGCCAGCTTGTCGAAGTCCACCTGAGGCAGGCCCAGGCGCGCCAGTTCGCGTTCAAGCAAGGTCTTGCCGGCGGCGACGTTCTGGTCGCGCGCTTGCAGTTTGAACCAGTGGACGATCTTCGCCCGCGCCCGCGAGGTGGTGATGTAGCCCAGGTTCGGGTTCAGCCAGTCGCGGCTCGGTGTGCCGTGCTTGCTGGTGATGATCTCGACCTGTTCACCGGTTTGCAGGCTGTAGTTGAGCGGCACGATGCGCCCGTTGATCTTGGCGCCGCGGCAGTTATGCCCGATTTCGGTGTGCACGCGGTAGGCAAAGTCCAGCGGCGTGGCGCCCTTGGGCAAATCGATGGCGTGGCCGTCAGGCGTGAAGATATAGACCCGGTCCGGCTCGATATCCACGCGCAGTTGCTCGGCCAGGCCGCCGATATCGCCGAGTTCCTCGTGCCATTCCAGCACTTGGCGCAGCCAGGAAATTTTCTCTTCGTACTGGTTGGAACCGGCCTTGACGTCGGTGCCCTTGTAGCGCCAGTGCGCACACACCCCCAGCTCGGCCTCTTCGTGCATGGCGTGGGTGCGGATCTGCACTTCCAGCACCTTGCCTTCAGGGCCGATTACCGCCGTGTGCAGCGAGCGGTAGCCGTTTTCCTTGGGGTTGGCGATGTAGTCGTCGAATTCCTTGGGAATGTGCCGCCACAGCGTGTGGACGATACCCAGCGCGGTGTAGCAGTCGCGCATTTCCGGCACCAGCACGCGCACTGCACGCACGTCGTAGATCTGGCTGAAGGCCAGGCCCTTGCGCTGCATTTTGCGCCAGATGGAATAGATGTGCTTGGCGCGACCGCTGATGTCGGCATCCACGCCGGTGGCCTGCAGCTCCGAACGCAACTGGCCCATCACGTCGCTGATAAAGCGCTCGCGGTCCAGTCGCCGCTCATGCAGCAGCGTAGCGATCTGTTTGTATTGGTCGGGTTCCAGGTAGCGGAAGGACAAATCCTCCAGCTCCCACTTGATGTGGCCGATGCCCAGGCGATGGGCCAGCGGCGCGTAGATGTCGAAGACTTCACGGGCCACGCGGTTGCGTTTTTCGTCATCAGCGGTCTTCACCGCACGGATCGCGCAGGTGCGTTCGGCCAGCTTGATCAGGGCGACGCGTACGTCGTCGACCATCGCTACCAGCATTTTGCGCAGGTTCTCTACCTGGCCCTGGGTGCCCAACACCATCGACTGACGCGGGCTGAGGCTGGCGCTGATGGCCGCCATGCGCAGCACGCCGTCGATCAGCTTGGCCACCACCGCGCCGAAACGCTGGCTGACCAGCGGCAACGCAATGTGCCCTTCGCGCACGCCGCGATAGAGCACGGCGGCGATCAGCGAATCCTGGTCCAGCTTGAGATCGGCGAGGATCTCGGCGATTTCCAGGCCAGTGCGAAAACTTGAAGTGCCCTCGGCCCACAGGTTCTTGGCCGCATTGTCTTGCTGTTCAGACTCACGAGCGAACTCGCAGGCTGCTTTCAAGGCTTCACGGTCCAGTGCCGGGTCGACACTGACGGCATGATCCAGCCATGCCTCGAGATTGATACTGCCGTCGGTGTTGATCGGCTGGTGTGCTCTCACCTGTACCATCTTGCTTACCTTCCCTACGACGCACCTTCGATGCGCCAAAATCATCGCCGACTTTTACTGCGAGCTCCGTGGCAGTGTTCAGGCCCTGGAGAACGCAGGCCAGTCGGATTAAACGGGCATCCTAGCCCGCTTCAAATAACGCCATGGCCTCGACATGCGCGGTCTGCGGAAACATGTCGAGGATCCCGGCACGCTTTAGCCGGTAGCCTTGCTTGACCAACTCAACCGTGTCCCGCGCCAGCGTGGCTGGGTTGCAGGACACATACACCAGGCGCTTGGCTCCAAGGGTAGCAAGCTTGCGCACAACCTCTTGGGCACCATCGCGGGGTGGGTCCAAGAGTACCGCAGAAAAGCCCTGTTTGGCCCATTCTGCGTCGATCAAAGGCTGGGACAGATCGGCCTGAAAAAACTGCACGTTATGCAAATCGTTGCTGACGGCATTGAGGGCCGCACGGTCCACCATGGCCTGTACGCCCTCCACCGCCACCACTTCGCGTACGTGGCGAGCCAGTGGCAGGGCGAAGTTGCCCAGGCCGCAAAACAGGTCCAGTACCCGTTCGTCGGCTTGTGGCGCCAGCCATTGCAGCGCTTGGGCGACCATCGCCTGGTTGACCCCGGCGTTGACCTGCACAAAGTCGCCCGGCCGGTACGCCAGCTCCAAGTCCCAGGCATCCAAACGGAAGCCCAGGGCCTGACCCGGCTCAACGGGCTCCGGCTGCCCTTCCCCGTGCAGCCACAATTGGGCGTCATGGAAGGCGCAGAATTCCTTGAGGATCTGCAGGTCAGCCTCGGACAACGGTGCCATATGCCGCAGCAACACGGCGATGGACGAACCGCTGAACAACTCGACATGCCCCAACGCCTGCGGTTTGCTCAAGCGACGCAGCATCGTTGGCAAACGCTGCATGATCGGTTGCAAGGCCTGTACCAGCACCGGGCAATCATCGATAGCGACGATGTCCTGGCTGGCCACGGCGCGAAAACCCACTTCGAGTTTCTTCGCCTTGGCGTCCCAACGTACGGCCACGCGGGCGCGGCGCCGATAACCGAACTCCGGCCCGCTCAACGGCGCTGCCCACTCTTGCGGCTCGACGCCGGCCACCCGGGACAATTGCTCAACGAGCATGCGCTGTTTCAGGGCAAGTTGTTCTTCATGGGGCAGGTGCTGCACGCTGCAACCGCCGCAGCGGCCAACATGGGCACAGGGTGCTGGGCGACGCAGTTCGCTGGCCTGGAACACCCGTTCGGTACGCGCCTCGACCACTTTGCCATGGGCGCCCAACACCCGTGCTTCCACCTCTTCGCCGGCCAACGCGCCATTCACAAACCAGGTGCGGCCTTCAAAGAACACGATGCCCCGGCCGTCATTGGCCAGGCGCTCGATGGTCAGGCGCTGTTTCTTGCCCACGGGTATCTGTGGGGCCCGGCTGCCGCCCGTCGGTTGGAAGCGCAGGCCTCTCTCGTGCTTGGCCATCAGTTGGGTTCGTCGAAAATGCCGGTCGACAGGTAACGGTCGCCTCGGTCACAGATGATCGCGACGATCACCGCGTTTTCCACTTCTTTGGACAAGCGCAACATACCGGCCACGGCGCCACCGGAGGACACGCCGCAGAAGATGCCTTCTTCACGGGCCAGGCGGCGGGTCGTGTCTTCGGCTTCGCGCTGGGCCATGTCGATGATGCGGTCTACCCGCGTGGCGTTGTAGATCTTCGGCAAATACTCTTCGGGCCAACGGCGAATACCCGGGATGGCCGCGCCTTCCATCGGTTGCAGGCCGACGATCTGGATCGCCGGGTTCTGCTCCTTGAGGTAGCGCGAGTTGCCCATGATGGTACCGGTGGTGCCCATGGAGCTGACGAAGTGGGTGATGGTGCCCTGGGTCTGGCGCCAGATCTCCGGACCGGTGCTGGTGTAGTGCGCCTCGGGGTTGTCGCCGTTGGCGAACTGATCGAGCACCACGCCACGGCCTTCGGCGGCCATGCGCTCGGCAAGATCGCGAGCGCCTTCCATGCCTTCTTCCTGGGTAACCAGGATCAGCTGGGCACCATAGGCGGTCATCGCCGCCTTGCGCTCGGCACTGCCATTGTCGGGCATGATCAGCACCATCTTGTAGCCCTTGATCGCCGCGGCCATGGCCAGGGCGATCCCGGTGTTACCGGAGGTGGCTTCGATCAGGGTGTCGCCGGGTTTGATCTGCCCACGCAACTCGGCACGGGCGATCATCGACAGCGCCGGGCGGTCTTTGACCGAGCCGGCCGGGTTGTTGCCCTCGAGTTTGAGCAGCAGGGTATTGCTGGTTTCACCCGCCATGCGTTGCAAGCGGACCAGGGGCGTGTTGCCGACGCAATCGGCGATTGTTGGGTACTGCAAGGTCATGGCGTATTCGCAATCCAGACTGCGGGGCGCACATCATACCGGGAAAGGCCGGCGGGCCATATCACGCAAAGTGCGGTGCTTATGGCTTAAAGGCATAAGCAGCGTTTATGTCGGGTCGCCATGGTTACGCTGGAAAACTTCAGCGCCCATCGCGGTAATCTGCCCTTCGATCAGCGCTTCAAAGGGTTTGAGCAGCGGCTCAAACGACATCGGCGCTTCCAATACCTGCAGCGCTTGCGTGATGGCTTCGACCGTCGACAAGGCGCCAGGCCCCGGCGCCTTGCGCAAGCGATAGCGGGAAACGCCGCCGTCGGCCAATGTCACCCGGGGCAACGCCGCCAGCAAAGGGTTGAGGTGCAACAGCTTGCGTGCCTTGCGCCAGGTGCCATCGGGAACCACCAACAGCAGTGGCTGATCGTCAGGTGCGTAGGCGTGCAGCGGCTCGGCGTCATCCGCCGGGAACAACAGGCGTGCCCGATAGCCAGTCGGGTTCAATAGCGTAGGTAGATCATCAAACACCTCCCCCACCACCAACTGCGCATTGTTCAGGCCCAACGCCGCCAACCGCGCAGTATTGAGCGCATGGCCGACCTCGCTCGGGTGCTGCAACAGCAACACGCGGGTGCGGCTGTCGAGGTGGGGGATCAGCGCACAGAGGCAGTGCGTGGTGGGGCGCAGGCAGCGCAGGCAGTGGGGTCGGGACATGGTGTGTTCAGGCCTGGTTGAGCTGGGTCTTGAGCAAATCGCGGAAGGTCTGGATCAGTGGCTCACGGCTGCGGCCACGGCGCATGATCATCGAAAACGGTGCCTGGTAACCAAAGGTGGCCGGCAGCAAAACGCGCAGGTCGCCCTTGTCAGCCCAGGCCTGGGCGTAATGCTCCGGCAGATAGCCAATATAAGCACCCGACAACACCAGAATCAGTTGCGCCTCCATACTTTCCACCGTCGCAGCGCTGTGCTTGAAGCCGTGGCGCGCCAGCTCGGCCTGGCTCCAGTAACCTCGCCCGACCATACGTTGCTGGGTGATCACTTGTTCCGGGATGCGCCGCTCGTTAAACAGCGGGTGCCGTGTGCTGCAATACAACCAGTGCTGTTCGCGGTACAGCGGCATGTAGACCAGCCCGCTCATGCGGTTGGAAAACGCACCGATGGCCAGGTCCAGGCGGTTGTCCTGCACCCCCAATTGCAATTCGTAGGGGCTCATCACCGACAGGTGCAAATGCACCGCCGGGTGCTCCAGGCTGTAGGCGCCAATCACTTCGGCGAACGGCAAGGCCTTGTCGCTGACGGTGGAGTCGAGCACCCCCAGCTTGAGGGTGCCGCGCAATTCGCCTTTCAACGCAGCGGCGTATTGCTCGAAACCTTCGAGTTCGCCCAACAGGCGCAGGGTTTCCTGATGAAACAGCTCGCCCTTGCTGGTCAGGCTGAAGCCGCCACGGCCACGATGGCACAGCACCAGGCCCAAGGCAGATTCGAGTTGGCTCATGTAGGTGCTGATGGCCGACGTCGACAGGTTGAGTTCGTGCTGGGCATTGGCGAACCCTTGATGGCGCACGACGCTGACGAAGATGCGCAGGAGTTTCAGGTCGGGCAAGGCGTTGGCCATGGTGGCTCCATAAACTTCAACTAACTGTAGGAGCGAGCTTGCTCGCGAAAAACCTGAGGACGCCGCGTACATTCTGGGGCTGCGCATCATCGTTGACGTTTTTCGCGAGCAAGCTCGCTCCTACAGGGATCAGGGAGTTTAACCCAGGCTTTAGTTCAGAAAAATCTGAACTAAGTATTTGCCTCTGCCGATTCTTCCTACGCCAGGCTTTTCGCAGAATCGGCCCCTGACAACCAAAACAACGATGAGGCAATCCCGTGGACAAGATTTTCCACCAACCACTGGGCGGCAACGAAATGCCGCGCTTCGCCGGCATCGCCACCATGATGCGTCTTCCCCACCTGCAAACCGCCAAGGGCCTGGACGCCGCCTTCGTCGGCGTACCTCTGGATATCGGCACCTCGCTGCGCGCCGGTACGCGCTTCGGCCCACGGGAAATCCGCGCCGAGTCGGTGATGATCCGGCCCTATAACATGGCCACCGGCGCTGCCCCCTTCGACTCATTGTCGGTGGCCGATATCGGCGACGTGGCGATCAATACCTTTAACCTGCTTGACGCGGTGCGCATCATCGAAGAGGCCTACGACGAGATCCTCGAGCACGACGTCATCCCCCTGACCCTGGGTGGCGACCACACCATCACCCTGCCGATCCTGCGGGCGATCCACAAAAAACATGGCAAGGTCGGGCTGGTGCACATCGATGCCCACGCCGACGTCAACGACCATATGTTCGGCGAGAAAATTGCCCACGGCACCACCTTCCGCCGCGCCGTGGAAGAGGGCTTGCTCGATTGCGACCGCGTGGTGCAGATCGGCCTGCGCGCCCAGGGGTATACCGCCGAAGACTTCAACTGGAGCCGCAAGCAAGGCTTCCGCGTGGTCCAGGCCGAAGAATGCTGGCATCACTCCCTCGCGCCGCTGATGGCCGAAGTGCGAGAAAAAGTCGGCGGCGGCCCTGTATACCTGAGCTTCGACATCGACGGCATCGACCCCGCCTGGGCACCCGGCACCGGCACCCCGGAAATCGGCGGGCTGACCACCATCCAGGCCATCGAAATCATCCGTGGCTGCCAGGGCCTCGATCTGATTGGTTGCGACCTGGTAGAAGTGTCGCCGCCCTACGACACCACCGGCAACACCTCGCTGCTGGGCGCCAACTTGCTGTACGAAATGCTCTGCGTATTGCCTGGCGTCGCGCATCGCTGATAACGGCGAACGCGGGTTGAGAACGATAAAAACAGCGTCTCCACATTAACAACCAAGGGGATCGTACAGATCCCCCACAACGATGTACCTGACTTTCGCTCGCGTGCTTACCGAGCCAGCTGCCGCCTGATCGCCCATAAAAAATATAATCGGAGAACCGCCGTCATGGCTTTGGATTTATTCGTCGTACTCATCTACGCCGCCGGCATGCTGGTGCTCGGCTACTATGGCATGCGTCGCGCCAAGACCCACGAAGACTACCTGGTCGCCGGCCGTAACCTCGGACCGTCACTGTACATGGGCACCATGGCCGCCACGGTGCTGGGCGGTGCCTCCACCGTCGGGACCGTGCGCCTGGGGTATGTACATGGTATTTCGGGTTTCTGGCTGTGCGCCGCGCTCGGCGCGGGCATCATTGCCCTGAACCTGTTCCTGGCCAAGCCGCTGTTGAAGCTGAAAATCTTCACCGTCACCCAGGTCCTGGAAAAACGCTACAACCCCATGGCCCGCCAGGCCAGCGCGGTGATCATGCTGGCCTACGCGCTGATGATCGGCGTGACCTCGATCCTGGCCATTGGCACCGTGCTGCAAGTGCTGTTCGACCTGCCGTTCTGGATGTCGGTACTGGTGGGCGGCGGCGTGGTGGTGGTGTACTCGACCATCGGTGGCATGTGGTCGCTGACCCTCACCGACATTGTGCAATTCGTGATCAAGACCGTCGGCCTGATGTTCATCCTGTTGCCGATCTGCTTGTACCGCGTCGGTGGCTGGGATGAGCTGGTGACCAAGCTGCCAGCGTCGAACTTCAGCTTCACCACGATCGGCTGGGACACGATCATCACCTACTTCATGATCTACTTCTTCGGCATCCTGATCGGCCAGGATATCTGGCAACGGGTGTTCACTGCCCGTGATGAAAAGGTCGCCCAGTACGCAGGCACTTTCGCCGGCTTCTATTGCATCCTGTACGGCCTGGCCTGTGCGCTGATCGGCATGGCTGCCCATGTGCTGATCCCGGACCTGGACAACGTCAACAATGCCTTCGCCGCGATCGTCAAAGCTTCGCTGCCGGACGGCATTCGCGGCCTGGTCATCGCCGCCGCGCTGGCCGCCATGATGTCCACCGCCAGCGCCGGCCTGCTCGCCGCCTCCACTGTGTTAACCGAAGACTTGTTGCCTCGCCTGCGCGGCGGCAAGGCGTCGAGCCTGCGTATCAACCGCTTGTTCACCCTGTTGACCGGCATTGCCGTGCTGGGCATCGCCTTGGTGGTGAACGACGTGATCAGCGCCCTGACCCTGGCCTATAACCTGTTGGTGGGCGGTATGTTGGTGCCCTTGATCGGCGCGATCTTCTGGAAGCGCGCGACAACCTCGGGCGCAATCACGTCCATGAGCCTGGGCTTTGTGACCGCGCTGGTGTTTATGTTCAAGGATGGGTTGGATGCAAACACGCCGATCTACTACAGCCTGGCGGTGGCGCTGGTGAGCTTTGTGCTGATGAGCTTGCTGTCACGTCGGCCGGCCAAGGTGGCGGCTGCGGTGGTTTGAGCTATAACAAGGACGGGAATATTTTCTTCAGCGGGCGCGACGTCGGAGGTCGCGCCCGTTTTTTTTCGCCTAGTGCAGAACAACTGTGGGAGCGGCGGTGCGACGATTCGACTTGCTCGCGAAAGCGGTATGTCATTCAACCTTATTTTGGCTGATACAGCCTATTCGCGAGCAAGCCCGCTCCCACATTTTTTTAGACCGCGTGATTAGCGGCGACGTGGCCGGCGCTGCTCGTCATCCGTGCGGATCGGCACCGGTTGCAGCGGAGGCTCGATCAAGCCCAATGCAACGCCAAGGTCGTGGAGCCAGTTTTGGATTTTCTCTTTCATGATTGCCCCCTTTGAGGGTAGTGCTGGCCGGCGTGAGTTCTGTCGCCGTTTCCTACAGTGATAGTAGCCCTAAGTCCTAGGTAATGCTTGAAGGAAACCACAACGAACTATTACTGAATTGATCCGAATCCTGACGGATCGTTCAAGCAATGGCACGGGTGTCTTGCACGCATCGCGGGTTGCCGTCTTGCTGCAGGTCGATCCATGCATTGAGGTTAGCGCCGAGCATACCCTTTCGCCACATCAGCCAGGTGGTCGCAGTGGCAAAAGGCCCAGTCAGCGGATGAACGGACACGCTGTCCTTGCCGGGCAGGCTTGCGAGCATGGACTCAGACATCAACGCCACCCCGGAACCGGCGATCACACAGGCGAGCATGCCTTGGTAAGACTCGATCTCGATCGCTCGCCCCATCGCCACACGCTCGTGGGAAAACCAGGTTTCCAGGCGCGTGCGGTAGGCGCAACTGCGCCGGAACGTGAACACCGCACGGCCCGCCACATCCTGGGGGCCACGCACCGGCGGGTGATCGGCCTCGCAAATCAGCACCAGGCGCTCTTCGCACAGCGGTACGCCATCCAGGGTGGCAATGGTCAGCGGGCCGTCGACAAAGGCTGCGTCCAGGCGCCCGGTAATCAGCCCTTCCAGCAACTCCCCACTGGGCGCCGACTGCACCTGCAGGTTCACCATGGGGTAAGTCCTGTGATAGTGCGCCAGCAGCTTCGGCAAATGAACCGCGGCGGTGCTGTACATGCTGCCCAAGACGAAATCACCGGCCGGCTGCCCGCCTTGTACCGCGCCGTGGGCTTCATCGTGCAGCGCCAGCAGGCGGGTGCTGTAGTCCAGCAGCACCTTGCCCGCCGGAGATAGCTGCAAACGCTGGCGCTCGCGCACGAACAGATCGACGCCCAGTTGCTCTTCCATTTGTTTAAGCCGGGTCGACAGGTTGGAGGGCACACGGTGCAGGCGCTCGGCGGCGCGGGTGATGGAGCCCTCTTCCGCCACGGCCTGGAAAATGCGCAATTGACTGAACTCCATTACTTTCTCCAAAACTGAACAAGTCACTCACTATTATTCAATTTTACAGAAAGTCAATCCGTCTTAGCCTGCAAGGCATTCGCTTCTTTGCAGGAAACCTGAACATGTCCCCGCTGATTCGTTTACTCGCCAGCTTCGTCGCCCTGATGATGGCCATGGGCATTGGCCGCTTCGCCCTGACCCCGCAAATGCCGCATTTGCTCAGTGAAGGCCAGATCGACCTGACCGGGGCCGGCCTGCTCGCTGCCGCCAATTACCTGGGTTATTTCGTCGGCGCGGTGGACTCGATCTTTGCCCGTAGCCATCAGCATGTGCGCGGGCGCCTATACGGCGGGTTGTGGCTGTGCGTATTGCTAACCCTGGCGTCCTCCTGGGCTAACGGGTTCTGGCCGCATGTGTTGCTGCGCTTTGGCACCGGGGTCGCCAGTGCCTGGGCCCTGGTGATGATTACCAGCCTGAGCCAGCCACTGGCGATTGCCGCCGGCCGCCCGCGCCTGGGTGCGCTGGTGTTTGCAGGACCAGGGTTGGGGATTGTGCTGACGGGGCTGCTGGCGTTGGTTTCCAACCTATTAGGGCAAAGTTCTGCCACGCTGTGGTTGCTCTACGGGACGGTGGCGCTGGTGATGTTGCTGGCGATCCTGCCGTTTTTACCCAAGCCGGCCGTCACGGTTACCCAAGTCGCCAGCGCGGGGAGCAACGGCAGCATTGCGCACCTGTGCTGGATTTATTTCCTGTACGGCCTGGGCTACATCATCCCGGCGACCTTTCTGTCGCAGATGGCCAGCGCACAATTCCACGGGGCCTGGCAGGCCGATCTGTTCTGGCCCTGTTTTGGCCTGGCGGCCGCGCTGGGAGTGGGGGTGGCAAGCCTGCGCCGCAAGCACCCGAACACCACCCGTCGCTGGCTGATGGCGACTTTATGGCTGCAAGCGGCCGGGGTGTTCGCCTGCCTGCTTGGCAATGGCTGGGGCTTGGCGCTGGGCGTGTTGCTATGCGGTGCGCCATTTCTGGCCTGCATGCAACTGGTGATGGCGCGGCTCAGAGAAGTCGCGCCCCATGGCTACCAACGCAGCACGGGGTTGCTGACCGCCAGCTTCGCCATCGGCCAATTGAGCGGGCCCCTGTTGGCGTCGGTCAGCAGCCACCTCAGTGGCGGCCTGCAACCGGCGCTGGTGGTTGCCGGTACCGGGTTGCTATTAGCCGGTTCAGTACTGATCAACCGTCCGCTACCGGCGCAGCCGATCTGCACACAAGTGGCCAACGGTGCAGCAAATGGCGGTTAGGCAGGTGCCCCACGCCATGTCCATCAGTGCCAACCCGGCAGACCAGCCTTGAAGCGTGGCCCAGTTGCTCAGGTCATAGGTGCCGTAGGCCACCAGGCCAAGCAAGGCGCCCAAACGCGCAGCGCGCTGCCAACTGGCGCTGGGCAAGACCACCAATACTACGCAACCGAGGACATACAGGAGATAGAACAATACCGCAGGCAGCAGGCGTGGCTGATCAAGCATCAGCGCGCCGAGCAGGGATTTATAGGTAGGTCCCATGAGCACGCCGAGCCAGACGCCGTCGAGGACCAGGAAGGCGAGCAAGGTGCCGAGGTAGGCAAAAACCGTTCTTTTCGACATGACACAACCCTGTAGGAGCGAGCTTGCTCGCGAAAAACGTACATCCGACGCCACACTGCGCCTGGAATATTTTCGCGAGCAAGCTCGCTCCTACAGGAGAGCAGCCTGTACTCAGCTTAGTTCAATGCGGTCCGCATGTATCACGATCTGGCCCTGCTTGTAGAGCGCGCCAATAGCCTTCTTGAAGTTGCCCTTGCTCACGCCGAACAAGTTGCTGATCACCGCCGGGTCGCTTTTGTCGCTGACCGGCAGGGTGCCGTTGTTGTCGCGCAACTTGGCGAGGATCTTGGAGTTCAGGCTGGAGGCCGCTTCCTGGCCCACCGGTTGCAGGCTCAGGCTGATGTTGCCATCGGCGCGGATCTCTTTGATGAAACCCTTCTCTTCCTTGCCCGGACGCAGGAACTTGAACACTTCGTTCTTGTGGATCAGGCCCCAGTGCTTGTTGTTGATGATCGCCTTGAAGCCCATGTCGGTGGCTTCGGCCACCAGCAAGTCGACTTCCTGGCCCACTTGGTAGTTGGCCGGTGTCTTGTCCAGGTAACGGTCAAGGCGAGCGGTGGCGGTGATGCGCTTGGTGTGCTTGTCGAGGTAGACGTGCACCACGCAATATTCGCCCGCAGTCATCTGGCGTTTTTCTTCCGAGTACGGCAGCAGCAGATCCTTGGGCAAACCCCAATCAAGGAACACGCCAATGCTATTGACTTCCACAACTTTCAAACTGGCAAATTCACCGACTTGAACTTTGGGCTTTTCGGTGGTGGCGATAAGTTTGTCATCGCTGTCCAAATAGATGAAAACGTTGAGCCAGTCTTCATCTTCACTGGGAATATCTTTAGGGATATACCGATTAGGCAAGAGGATTTCCCCATCTTGCGCACCATCGAGGTACAAACCAAAGTTAGTGTGCTTGACCACTTGCAAGCTGTTGTAGCGCCCGACTAAAGCCATTTCCAATACCCTCATTGCGTGGGCGGCATTCTACCCGAGTTGGGCCCTGCACGCGCGCGCGCCTGAAAAATCGCGGGCTGGCATGGCGTTCCAATGGCAGCGCCCCACTCGTCTGATCGTTCGGTTCACTTTGAGCAGGCCACCCGCGGGCCACCCAGCCTGTGGTTTCCAGCTAAAACAGTAAGTTAGCGCTTTATTTCGGTACTGAACTTCGGCTATTTCCAGCGCTGCGTATTAATACTGAGGGATATTTGCCAAGCAATTGTCAAGTATTTCCTGTACGATGCCTGGCCAAGTTAATTTTCTACAGGTTAGTGGCCGCCATGCGTGTAAAAGCATCCAACAGCAAAGCAAAGCCAGCTCCCGCCGTTGAAACCAGCGAATCGATCAACAGCCAGATCGCTGCGTTCCTCAAGTCCGGCGGCGAAATCCAGCAAATTGCCAAGGGCGTGAGCGGCCAGACTTTCGGCCCGTCCAAGCAAATCAGCCTGGGCAAGAAGTAATAGTCTTACCCGCGCACTGCATCTGGTCCCTAAGCGTCTTGCCCTCAAGGCGCTAGGACTAGAGTTGCAACCCCCTCCCAACACCTTCAATACGCAGCTAATCGACGAACGGGCCTCAATGCCTGGCATTCGCCGGTATCCTTGCACACGTCTAGCACGGGCATCCGCCTGAATCTTTCCGTTACTGCTCCTCGCTTTTCATGGAGTGAAGCATGCTTAAACGCTGTATTGTCGTGGTCAGCCTCTTGGTCGCCAGCCCTTTGACCCAAGCGCATATCTTCCAGCGCGAATTGGGTGACTTCGACCTGAAATTAGGTACGACCCCCAGCCGCACCATGGCCCAGGGCCTGGTCAAGCCGACCACCCCTGGCAGCGACTCGTTCCACGGTGGCCTGGACCTTACCCACGACAGCGGCCTGTATTTCGGCCAGTTTTCCCCGAATATGGGCCTGTCGTCGGCCAATAACCTTGAAGTCGACTCCTACATGGGCTTCAAGCGTCCGTTCGACCAGACCCTGGGCTACGAAGTCGGCTTGATCCACTACAGCTACCCCAAGGTCAGCCCCCTCGACAGCCAGGAGTTCTACGGTGGGCTTAACCTGTTGGGCAACCGCTTTGGCGTGTCTTTCAGCAACGACCCCGACCGCCAGGACAGCACCCTGTTCGCCGACCTGGGCGGTACCCAGCCTTTTGGCATCGGCGTCAGCATGAAGTACACCACCCATCAACTGGGCACGCCGGTCTCGGTAGAGAACGGCGCCATCAGCAGTTTCAGCGATTGGTCGGTGCAATTTTCCCGGGCCTGGAAAGGCATTGACCTGGACCTGATCTACAGCGGCTCCAGCCTCAGCGGCAGTGACTGCTCGGCCTACTCCGGACAC
The DNA here is from genome assembly GCF_009935965.1 of Pseudomonas sp. L13. Taxonomy (NCBI): domain Bacteria; kingdom Pseudomonadati; phylum Pseudomonadota; class Gammaproteobacteria; order Pseudomonadales; family Pseudomonadaceae; genus Pseudomonas; species Pseudomonas sp. L13. The sequence continues at coordinate 33,047 of NZ_QODJ01000025.1, read as the reverse complement.
AATTCGCAATGTGATGGGCTGTTGACCTTGAAGGCTGCACGGTCGTTTTATTGATGGGCTGAACTGTCGCACCCCGCGCAGGTTCACATGCATTAACGCCCTCCGTGCAAGGACCTGCCCATGTTGCGCCGGCTCAAACTCCTGATGGTACTGCTGACCCTGAGCCTGGTGCTTGCCGGCTGTAATCGCGTGGGCCTGGCCTACCGAAACCTCGACGTGATCATCCCCTGGACCCTCAACGACTACCTGGACATGAATGCCGGGCAAAAGAGCTGGTTCAACGACACCCTCAAGGACCACCTGGCCTGGCACTGCACCACGCAATTGCCTGGCTACCTGGACTGGCTCGACCGCCTGCAGCAGATGGTCGACAGCAACCAGGTCACCGACGCCGCATTGCAAACCCGCACTGTCGAAGCCAAACAGGCAATTGCCGAGATTGCGCGGGAAATCACGCCCTCAGCTGTGCAATTGCTGCAAGGCCTGGACGATCAGCAGGTCAAGGACATGAGCGACGCCCTGGCCAAGGACCTGCGCAAACGCCAGGACGAATACCTCAAGCCACCACTGGCTCAACAAATCAAGGAACGCGCCGAACGCATGAGCAAGCGCCTGGACGCCTGGATTGGCCCGTTGAACCCAGGCCAGCAAAACCGCGTGACGGCCTGGTCTGCCGAGTTGGGCGCACAAAACCAGGCATGGATCGGTAACCGCGCCCATTGGCAGGCGCAATTCATCGACGCACTGCAACAACGTCACAGTGCCGATTTCCCGCAGAAAATCCAGCAATTGCTGGTGGACCGCGAAAGCCTGTGGACCCCGCAATACCGCGCCGCCTATGCCCAGACCGAAGGCGCCGCGCGCAGCTTGCTCGTCGACGTGATGGCCCAAAGCTCTCCAGCGCAGCGCCTGAAACTCACCCAGAAAATCGATAAGGTCCGCAGCGACTTCCAGGCACTCAAATGCCTGAAAAGCGCACAGTCTTAGCCAGGCGCCAAGGTGCCCAGCCAGGCCACCAGGCCAAGGATGAGCACCACAGCGCCAAACTCCAGGGCTATGCTGCGCCGTAACGCACGGATCGCCACGTTATAGTCGCCCGCCGCGATGGATCGTTGCAGAAGCGGCGTCAGGTGAAAGCGATTGAGCGCCGCCAACGCCAGCATCAGGCCAAACAACCCCAGCTTCAGGCACAACAGCACCGCGTAGTCTCCACCGGTGATGCCCCCCAGATTCGGCCCGACAACAAACAGATAATTGGCAACGCCAGTGCCGATCAGCACCAGGACAAATCCCGCGCCAATGCGCTCAAAGCCTGCCAATGCTCTGGCCAGAACCTGGACCCGATCACCCTGTGGCAACGGCGCAGCCATCAACAACAAACCGAATGCCGCCAACGCCCCTACCCAACCCGCCGCCGCCAACAGGTGTGCACTGTCGCTGACGATATGCCACACACCTTGCGCACCTTCGTGCATCACGCCGTGCCCTGTCCACACCAGGGTGACCAACGCCACGCCAGCCGACAGCGTGGCCAGCGCCAGGTGCGGACTCAGTGCCGCAACGATCAACGCCGCGATACGCACCCACCACGTCAACCCCAAGTCGGTCTGCCACAGCATCATTTGCAGGTGCGGCCACAGCGCCTGCCAATCCGTGGCGCCGCTCATGGTCTGGGTCATGACCAGCAGCGACGCTACCGAAAACACCAGCCCCAAGCCGCCCGTCAATCTCATCAACGCCTTTAGATTGAGCAACCTGCGTTGCTCAGCGTAGAGGCCGTAAAGGCCAAACAGCCCCAGTCCAAATAGCACCATAAGGTCGAGATAGAGCGCGAAGCGCAATGCGATGGGGATCAGCTCACTCATGGCTGCACGCGGAACACCACATTACCCGTGATCGGATGCGTATCGGACGACACCGCACGCCAATCCACCCGATAGCTGCCGGCGGTGAGTGCGGAGGCCGGCTTGATCAACATCACCTTGGGGTCGCTGCTCGCCGACACGCTGGCTTTCACCGGCATCGGCGAATTGGGCATGCCCGGCATGTCGGTCATGATCAGCTTGGCCCCGGAAAACTGGGTCAGCAGGTTTTCTGAGAAATGCAATTCAATCACTGCGGGAGCGACGCCCTGTGCGCCTGCCGCCGGGATGGATGACAGCAGCTTGGGGTGCGCCGAAGCGGGCAAACCAAGAGTTAAACCTACCCACAACGCAGCACCCAGCAGCGTGGTTTTCAACATAGACATGCAAGACTCCAGGCCGCGCCAGGCGGCGAATAATAAAAAGGGAAACCCGTCAGAACCACAGGCGCACGCCGACGACCCAGCGCAGTTGATTGATGTCTTCGTCTTCGTCCCGTGCGTATTGCGCGGTCTGGCCATAAGCCCGGTTCCAGCTGACCCCAACGTAGGGCGCAAACTCCCGGCGAATTTCGTAGCGCAAGCGCAGGCCCAGTTCACTTTCTGACAAGCCCGAACCCATACCGCGTTGCGGATCGTTCTGCGCATAGAAATTGAGTTCTGCGGTGGGCTGCAGGATCAGACGGTTGGTGAGCAGAATGTCGTAGTCGCCTTCCAGGCGTGCGGCGGTATTCCCCGATTCGCCGACAAACAACGTGGCTTCGGCCTCGAAGTTGTAGAGCGCCATGCCTTGTACGCCAAGGGCCGCCCAGGTCTGGCTGTCACCGGGTTTGAAGTCCTGGCGCACGCCGCCGACCACGTCCCACCACGGACTGATGGCATGCCCCCACAAGGCTTGGGCTTCTGCGCTTTCAGTGCGGCCGGCGCTGCGTTCGCCTTCACTACGCAGCCAAAGGCGGTCGATGTCACCGCCGACCCAACCCTTGATGTCCCAACTCTGCGCGTTACCGTCGCCGCCCTGCCATTCCAACTGGTTGATCAGCAGCATCGAGTTGACGCCGCTGTCGTGCACTTGATGCCCTCCCGGCGCGTTGTAGACCGCCGCGCGGTCTGCGTCGGTCAGCGCCGGAATCGGCGTACGGCTTTCGGTCAGTGCTGGCGTTGCCGGGCTCATGCCCTGAAATTCATCCTCGGCCGCCAACGCCCATGGGGCGAAACCCAGCGTCGCGAAGGCGATGCACAGGGACGAGACGCAACGGTTCATGCTCGCTTCCTTATTCATGCACGCGCACCTCACGGAACATGCCCATTTCCATGTGGTACAGCAGGTGGCAGTGATAGGCCCAGCGCCCCAGGGCATCGGCGGTGACGCGGTAACTGCGACGGGAGCCCGGTGGCATGTCGATGGTGTGTTTGCGCACCTGGAACTCGCCGTTTTCGTCCTCCAGGTCGCTCCATAAACCATGCAGGTGAATCGGGTGGGCCATCATGGTGTCGTTGACCAACACCACCCGCACGCGCTCGCCGTAGGTCAGTTGCAGGGGTTCGGCATCGGAAAACTTCACGCCATTGAACGACCAGGCGAACTTCTCCATATGCCCGGTGAGGTGCAATTCGACGGTGCGCGAGGGGTCGCGGCCATCGGGGTCCGCGAAGGTACTGCGCAGGTCGGCATAGGTGAGCACCCGACGGCCGTTGTTGCGCAGGCCAATCCCCGGGTCGTCCAGCTTGGGCACCGGGTTCATCGCCTGCATGTCCACTAGCGGGTTGTTCTGCTCGCTGGCGGGGTGCTTCTGCATCGCCATCGCGCCCATGGCGCTGTGATCCATCCCTTCCATGCCCGGCATATCGGCCATGGCACCGTGGTCCATGCCGCCCATGCCCATATCATCCATGGTCAGCCACGGGCGCGGATCAAGCGACGGTACCGGCGCAGTCGCGCCTGGCTGTCGGGCGAGGGTGCCACGGGCATAGCCGGTGCGGTCCATGGACTGGGCAAACAGCGTGTAGGCGTCTGCCAAGGGTTCGACCAGCACATCGTAGGTTTCAGCCACGGCAATACGGAACTCATCGACGCTCACCGGCTTCACCGGCTGCCCATCCGCGGCGATCACGGTCATCTTCAACCCGGGAATACGCACATCGAAATAGGTCATCGCCGAGCCATTGATAAAGCGCAGGCGAATCTTTTCTCCCGGTTTGAACACCCCGGTCCAGTTCTGCCCAGGCGACTGGCCGTTGAGCAAGTAGGTGTAGGTCTCACCGCTGACGTCCGCAAGGTCGGTGGGGTTCATCTTCATTTGTGCCCACATCAGCCGGTCGGCAGCCGTGGCCGACCAGCCCTGCTCGCCGACATCCCGGATGAAATCGCCCAGGGTGGGTTTGTGCAGATTGTAGTAATCGGACTGCTTTTTGAGGGTCTTCATCAGGGCGACGGGGTCTTCGTCGGTCCAGTCCGACAGCATCACCACGTAATCACGCTGGTAGGTATAAGGCTCGGGCTCCTTGGGGTCGATGACCAGCGGGCCATACACGCCCTGCTGTTCCTGAAGCCCGGAATGGCTGTGATACCAGTAAGTGCCGTGCTGTTTGACCTTGAACTGGTAGACGTAAAGGCCGCCCGGTTCGATGCCCTTGAAGCTCAGGCCGGGCACGCCGTCCATGGTCGATGGCAGCAGGATGCCGTGCCAGTGGATCGAGGTGGGCTCCCCGAGGCGGTTTTTCACGCGCAGGGTCACAGTGTCGCCCTCCCGCCAGCGTAACAGCGGGCCGGGCAGGCTACCGTTGACGGTCAACGCGGTGCGCGGTTGGCCTGTCAGGTTGACGGGGGTCTGGTCAATAAACAGGTCAAATTCGCTGCCGGCGAGTACCGTGGGCTGGCCGGGGCTGGTCAGCGCCCACACCGGCGGGCGCCAAAGCCCGAGCCCGCCGAGCAGGCCGCCCGCGGCCAGGCCTTTGACGAATGTGCGTCTGGAGGTTGTGGAGTGCATGCCGATTCAAGTCCGTGAGTTGAATGGCAGCAGATTAGGATTCTCCGGCTGTCAGCAACCTTAGCGGCAGATTACCGATTCGACAGGTTCACCCGGCACCCTCGCAGGGTACCGGGGCGCAGCGAATCAGGCGATCTGGGCTTTGGAGGCCACTTCAACGAACGTTGCCGGATCAAGCGCGTCCTCCTGCTCATCCAACACCTGGCGCGGATGATCATTGCCCGGAATCGAACTGTCGATCAGCGCCAGCAATTGCGCACCCAGCGCCGTCAGAATGAAATTCTCGCCATTGCCGCCCTCTTCTTCGGGCCGCGACTCGATAAAGCCACGCTTGAACAGCAGCGCCTCGTAATCGGCAGCGGTCTTCTTCAGCGCATCCAGGTTGCCAGTGGCCTCGCCGGCCGTCGCCTTCTCGGCCGCTTCCTGCTCAGCGTATTTGCGCGGGGCAAAGCTGCCCTCGCCGTTCTGCACCTCATGCAGCAGACGTTCGATCAGATCCCAATTGTAAGCCTTCATCCTGATTCCTCCTGCAGGCCGATGGAGTTAGCCCGTCTAAGGGAGTGACACGTCCTGGCACTGGCCGTTCAACCGAACGGACGGGCGTCATTTCTCTGAACTTTCCAGAGGTTCGCCGCCTCAACTGCACATCACTGCCAAGGAAGTCCGACCATGAAAACCTTGCTGAAGCTGACCCTCGCCGCCACGCTGTTGAGCGCCCTGCCCGCCTGGGCCTGCACGCCCGAGGAGGCCACCGCCAAGCGTGAGGAGCTGGCTAGGGAAGTGACCAAGCTGACAGAGCAGAACCCGACCAAGGCCAAGGAGATGAATGACGAGTTGCAGAAGATGGACCTGGATACCGAAAGCGCCGAGTTTCCCGACAAGTGCCAGTTGATCGATGCGCGGCTCAAGGAGCTCAGAGAAGCTGCGGGGAAGCGTTGAGCACAGCGGGACGCAGAGCGTCTTGGGAGGCATTCCCACGCGGAGCGTGGGAACGATCAGGGCGAAAAAAAACCGGACATCGTCCGGTTTTTTTAGGCCGCCTGCTTATTCGGCAGCCGGAGCTTCTGGCTTGCGGCGCTTGAGCGGGGCCATGCCATCCTTGCTGACGAGCGACAGGTTGTCGGTCTTCGGCCGGTTGGCAATCTTGCGCTTGGTCGGCGACTTGGCGCCGGTTTTCTTCTTGTCGCCCTTGGCGTCGGTCTTTTTCTTCTTCACGCCAACGGCCTTGCCCGACGCCTTGACCTTCTTCGGCCCGGTGTACGTGCCTTTGACTTCCTTGATGGTGCGGCGCTCGAACGACTGCTTCAGGTAGCGTTCGATGCTCGACATCAGGTTCCAGTCGCCGTGGCAGATCAGCGAGATGGCCAGGCCATCGTTGCCGGCCCGCCCGGTACGGCCGATGCGGTGCACGTATTCGTCGCCGCTGCGGGGCATGTCGAAGTTGATCACCAGGTCCAGGCCGTCCACGTCGAGGCCGCGTGCGGCAACGTCGGTGGCCACCAGGATCTTCACGCCGCCCGCCTTGAGACGGTCGATGGCCAGCTTGCGGTCCTTCTGGTCTTTCTCGCCGTGTAGCACGAACGCCTTGTATTCCTGCGCAACCAGGCGCCCGTAGATACGGTCGGCGGCGGCACGGGTGTTGGTGAACACGATGGCCTTTTGGTAGGTCTCGTTGGCCAGCAACCAGTTCAGGATCTGTTCTTTGTGCACGTTATGGTCAGCGGTGACGATCTGCTGGCGCGTGGTGGCGTTCAGGTCGCTGACGTTGTTGACCTGCAAGTGCTCAGGGTTGTTCAGCACCTTGGCGACCATGTCGCGCAGGGTCGAACCACCGGTGGTGGCGGAGAACAACATGGTCTGCTGGCGGTTGACGCACTCGCCGACCAGACGCTGCACATCATCGGCAAAGCCCATGTCGAGCATGCGGTCGGCTTCGTCGAGCACCAGCACTTCGACTTCCTTGAGGTCAAGGTTGCCAGCGTTGAGCTGCTCGATCATGCGCCCTGGGGTGCCGATCAGAATATCCGGCACCTTGCGCAGCATGGCGGCCTGGACCTTGAAGTCTTCGCCACCGGTAATGATGCCGGACTTGATGAAGGTGAACTGCGAGAAACGCTCGACTTCCTTCAGGGTTTGCTGGGCCAGCTCGCGGGTCGGCAGCAGGATCAGGGTCTTGATGCTGACGCGTACCTTGGCTGGGCCGATCAGGCGGTTGAGCACCGGCAGGACGAAAGCGGCGGTCTTGCCGCTGCCGGTTTGCGCCGTCACCCGCAGGTCACGCCCTTGCAGCGCGAGCGGGATGGCCGCTGCTTGCACAGGCGTAGGCTCGACAAATTTAAGCTCGGCCACGGCTTTGAGCAGGCGTTCGTGCAGGGCGAATTGGGAAAACACGGGTGCTACCTCGAAGAAATACAAAATATCAGCTGCATAGGTTACCGGTTTCGCGCGCCCAAACCGAGTTTCTTTACGCGAACGGGGCTAATCAGCTGCTTTTTTGTCAGCGATTTTGTCTAGAGCGTCAACTTTGTTGCACTTAAATGCTCTAATCGCCCCGTGTTGTCTTAAAGAAGAATCGGTTCACTCATGGATATCAAACAGCTCTGGCTCAACGTCCAAGACCTCTGGGGCGCCCTCGATGAACACCCGGTCCTGCATTCCAGCCTAGGCTTGCTGGTGTTGCTGGTGGTGGCATTGGTGGTGGGACGGGTCGCCCGTTACCTCATCCTGCACGCGGTCAAATTGCTCGGCCGGCAACCGGCGCTGCACTGGCTGAACGACCTGCGGCACAACAAAGTCTTCCATCGCCTGGCGCAAATGACGCCGTCGCTGGTGGTCCAGTTCGGCCTGTATCTGGTGCCGGACCTGAGCAAGACCGCCATCCTGTTCATCGGCAACGTGGCCCTGGCGATCAGCATTCTGTTCATGGTGCTGGCGATGAGCGCCCTGCTCAACGCGCTGCTGGATATCTACGCACGCACCGAACACGCACGCACCCGCTCGATCAAGGGCTATGTGCAATTGGCGAAAATGGTGCTGTTCGTGTTTGGCGCGATCATCATCGTCGCCACCCTGATCGACCGCTCGCCGCTGTTGCTGCTGTCAGGCCTGGGTGCGATGTCGGCGGTGATTCTGTTGGTGTACAAGGACACCCTGCTGTCGTTCGTCGCCAGTGTGCAATTGACCAGCAACGACATGCTGCGCGTGGGTGACTGGATCGAAATGCCCCAGGTCGGCGCCGATGGCGATGTGGTGGATATCACCCTGCACACGGTGAAGGTGCAGAACTTCGACAAGACCATCGTCTCCATCCCCACCTGGCGCCTGATGTCCGAGTCGTTCAAGAACTGGCGGGGCATGCAGGCTTCCGGTGGGCGCCGTATCAAGCGCAGCCTGTACATCGACGCCAGCGGCGTGCGTTTCCTGAACGATGAAGAAGAAGTGCGCATGACCCAGGTGCACTTGCTCAGCGGCTACATCAGCCGCAAACAGGCCGAACTCAAGGCCTGGAACGAGGCCCAGGGCCACAGCGCGCAACTGTCGGCCAACCGTCGGCGCATGACCAACCTCGGCACCTTCCGCGCCTACGCCCTGGCGTACCTGCAAAGCCACCCGGACATCCAGCCGAACATGACCTGCATGGTGCGCCAGATGCAAACCACCGCCCAGGGCGTGCCGCTGGAGATCTACTGCTTTACCCGCACCACCGCGTGGGGCGATTACGAGCGGATCCAGGGCGATATCTTCGATTACCTATTGGCCGTGCTGCCGGAGTTCGGGCTGAGCCTGTATCAGCAGCCGAGCGGCAACGACCTGCGCGCCGGCGTGCTGCCGGCATTGGCAGGGGCCATGCCGGTGCCCGTCGCCGAAACGGCATGAGGTGATGCGAACGGGATTACGGCAGTGATGCCGTAATCTCCTTGCGGCACACCTCAAGCACTTCATCGGCCAGGGCGGAATCATCCGGGCACGCCCGCGACAGCATGATTGCGCCGATGGCATGGGCCATGCTGTCGAGCATTTTCGCGCGCACGCCTTCTTGTGGCGTTTCATGAGCCGCGTTGTACTTTGCTTCCAGGGCTTGCAGGGTGTTTTCCAAGCCGTTGGCAAAGGTCGCCTTCAGCGTGTCCGATTGACGGGCAGCATCGGCACACAACGCCGCCAATGTGCATCCGCCGCCGCGATGATCGCGGTGCTGACGGGACAGGTAAACCTCGAAAAATTGCTCCACCTCCATCTCTGCGCTGTCGGCCAATGACTGCGCCAGGCTGTTGGCGGCGGCTTCCGCCATCAGGTCCGCCTTGGAACCGAAGTGCTTGTAAAAGCCGCCCTGGGTAAAACCGGCCGCGGCCATCAACTCGGCCACGCCCACCCCATCGAAACCCCGCTCGCGGAACAACTCGGAAGCTGTCGCGACGATATGGGCCCGATTGTTCTGTGACTGCGCCTTGGTGATCTTCATGTGTGTGGTCCTGCCCGCTTGCGAGATAGGCATATTACTATGATGTCGATCATAATCAAAACCGTTGACAGCTTTGATTATGATCGACATCATAAAACCTCCTCGCACTCACAGAGCATCACACCATGAGCACTTCCAACACCGTTCTGATAACTGGCGCTTCGACCGGCATTGGCGCCGCCTACGCCGAACGCTTTGCCGCACGCGGCCACGACCTCGTACTGGTCGCCCGTGACGTCACGCGCCTGGAAGCGCTCGCCGCCCGACTGCGTGAACAGCATGCCGTCAGCATTGATATTCTCCCGGCCGACCTGACCCAGAGCGCGGACCTGGCAGTGGTTGAAGCGCGCCTGCGCGATGACGCCAGCATTGGCACCCTGGTCAACAATGCCGGCGCCGCGCAGTCCGGCGGTTTTATCGAACAATCCACCGACAGCGTCGCGCAGTTGGTCGCCCTCAACACCACGGCGCTGGTACGCCTGGCCAGTGCCATCACTCCGCGCCTGGCGGCAGCGGGCAACGGCGCTATCATCAACATTGGCTCGGTAGTGGGCCTGGCCCCGGAATTCGGCATGACGGTCTACGGCGCGACCAAGGCGTTCGTGCTGTTCCTGTCCCAGGGCATGAGCCTGGAGCTGGCGCCCAAAGGCGTGTACGTGCAAGCCGTGCTGCCCGCCGCTACGCGTACCGAGATCTGGGAACGTGCGGGCATTGATATCAACACCCTCACGGACGTGATGGAAGTGGGTGATCTGGTGGACGCAGCGCTGGTCGGTTTCGATCGCCGCGAGCCGGTGACCATTCCGCCGTTGCAGGACGGCGCCCGCTGGGACGCGTTGCAGGCTGCGCGACAAGGCCTGCTCGCGCAGATCAAGCAGTCCCAGGTTGCCGAGCGTTATCTGGCCAACGCCTGATCAACCGATAGCAGGCGTGCTCCGCGCCTGCCCTTCTCAGCCAAGCGACGAGCGTTGAACCATGAAGGCATTTTCCATCGAACGGTACGGCAAACAGCCCGGCCGCCTCATTGAGGCCCCCGCGCCTATCGTGGGTGAGCACGACGTGCTGGTTCAGGTGCGGGCCAGCAGTGTCAATGTGCTGGATGCAAAGATCGCCAAGGGCGAATTCAAACTGATCCTACCGTATGCGTTACCGTTGACACTGGGCAATGATCTGGCCGGCGTGGTGCTCAGCGTCGGTGCTGCGGTACAACGCTTCAAGCCGGGGGACGAAGTCTACGCCCGCCCACCCCAGCAGCGTATCGGCACCTTCGCCGAGCGGATTGCCGTGCACGAAGACGCACTGGGGCGCAAACCCGACAACATCAGCATGGAGCAAGCCGCCTCCCTGCCCCTGGTCGCGCTGACGGCGTGGCAGGTGCTGGTGGACACCGCGAAGCTGCAGAAAGGCCAGAAGGTGTTCATTCATGCGGGCTCAGGCGGAGTGGGCAGTATCGCCATCCAGCTGGCCAAGCATTTGGGCGCCTTCGTTGCGACCACCACCAGCACCGCCAATGTGGAGTGGGTCAAGGCGTTAGGCGCGGATGTGGTGATCGACTACAAACAGCAAGCCTTCGAGGCCGTGCTGCGGGATTACGATGTGGTGCTGAACAGCCTTGGCGCGGATGCGCTGGCCAAGTCACTGAAGATTCTCAAGCCCGGCGGTCAGCTCATCTCCATCTCCGGGCCGCCGACGCCCGCCTTCGCCCGTACCCAGAAGCTGCCATGGGTATTAGGCCTGGTCATGGGCCTGTTGAGCAGCGGTATCCGCAGGAAAGCACGCAAGCAAGGCGTGAGCTATGACTTTGTGTTCATGCGTGCCAGCGGCGCCCAACTGGATGAAATCACCGCGCTGGTCGAGTCCGGGACTATCCGGCCGGTCATCGACCGTACCTTTCCTTTCGAATCCACCGCCGCGGCCCTGGACTATGTCGAACAAGGCCGCGCCAAAGGCAAGGTGGTGATCACGATGGCGACGGCACCGCCCGACGCACACCCAGCCGGCTGATCCACACCGCCCCCAGAATCACCAGACCGCCCAGGGCCAAACGGCCCAGCGGTTCGTGCTGGTTCCAGATCAGCAGGTTCAGCAGCAACCCCACCGGCACATGCAGGTTGTTCATCACCGCCAGGGTGCCGCCATTGACCAGGCAGGCGCCCTTGTTCCACCAGTACATGCCCAGCGCGGTGCTGACCAACCCGAGGAACACCAGCACACCCCATTGCAGCGGCGCTTGCGGCAGGAAGTCAGCTTTGCCGAACAGCAGGAACGCCGGCAATACCACCAACAACGCGCCCAGGTAGAAATAACCGAAACGCCGGAAGTGCGGCTGGTCACTGGGATAACGCGCCACCAGGTGCTTGTACATGACCTGCCCGGCGGCGTAGGTGAAGTTGGCCAATTGCAGCAGCAAGAACCCCATCAGGAAGTGCGGGGTGATCTGATCGAAACGAATCACCGCCGCACCACCCACCGCCACCAGGGCCGCCACCAGTGCCCAGGGATTGAAGCGGCGATTAAGTGCGTCCTCGATCAGCGTCACATGCAGCGGCGTGAGGATGGTGAACAGCAGCACTTCCGGCACCGTGAGCACGCGAAAGCTCAGGTACAGGCACACATAGGTCACACCAAACTGCAATGCACCGATCACCAACATGCCGCGCATGAACGCGGGCTCCACCGAGCGCCAGCGTGTCAGCGGAATAAAGATCAGCCCGGCCAGCACCACACGCACCAGCACGGCAAAGTAGCTGTCGACGTGACCGGCGAGGTATTCGCCGATCAAGCTGAAGGAAAATGCCTGAATCAGGGTGACAACCAGTAGATAGCCCATGCGCGCCTCGTTTCGAATGGGCGCGACATTAAAGCTTTTTGGGGTTTGAAGAAACTCGGCGCAAAAAAAACCCGACCTCGCTAAAGCGGCAGTCGGGCAGGAGCACTCAGGAGCAAAAAGTGCAAAGGGAGGTTCGATACGCGTACTTGAAGGGTTTGCGTGGGGCTATATAAGCAGCACGGGATTATCTGACGATTAACGCCTCAGGCCACCTGGGCCAGCAGTGCCTTGGCGTGATTGACGCCCTTCTCTTGGAAGTCACCGCCCAGGTTGACGCCTTCGGCGTGAATGAAGGTGACGTCATGAATGCCGATAAATGCCATGACCTGGCGCAGGTACGGCTCCTGATGATCCGAGGTGGCGCCGGTGTGGATACCACCGCGTGCGGTGAGCACGATAGCGCGCTTGCCGGTCAACAAGCCCTGAGGCCCAGTGGAGGTGTATTTGAAGGTCACACCGGCCCGCAACACGTGATCCAGCCAGGCTTTGAGGGTGCTGGGGATGGCGAAGTTGTACATCGGCGCGGCCATCACCAACACGTCGGCGGCCAGCAGTTCGTCAGTCAACTCGTTGGAGCGGTCCAGGGAAACCTGTTCGTCGTCGTTGCGCTGCTCCGCCGGTTTCATCCAGCCGCCCAGCAGGTTGGCATCCAGGTGGGGTACCGGATTGACCGCAACGTCGCGCACGGTGATGCGGTCTGCCGGATGGGTGGTTTGCCATTGGCTGATGAACTGTTGGGTGAGCTGGCGGGAAATGGAATCCTGCTGGCGCGCACTGCTTTCGATGATCAGAACATTGGACATGGCTTCGTAGGCTCCATCGGTAATTGCTGTAAGTCGATGGAGAGAAGGTTAACCAGGGACCATTCGATAAAAAAGCGCAAAAAACTGCTACAACCCATCTAGAAATTTGTTTATATGCGGAGTATTCCTGTGGGCATGCTCCGCTGTTGCTTTATTTTGGCGCGCAGTTCAGGGCAATACGCATCTTGATGATGGCGCGGTTGAACTTGACGGTAGTGTTGGTGCTTTTGCCGGCTGGCACGGTCACGGTGCGACGGCGTGGCGATTCCGGGCCGTTGGTGAAGGTGACCTTGCACACCGCGTCCTGGGTGCCGTAGTTGTTCAGCTCGATCGAACTGATGTCGCCGTCCACATCGGACGCTGTGTAATCAATGCTCACGCCGTCGATCTTTTTCGTCACGTCGATGGGGTAGGCAAACGCGCTCATCGGCAGCAGCGCCAGCAACACACAACACAATTTTCTCATTCGGCAGTCTCCAATAAGGACCGCCAGCTTAGGACAAGAGGAGCTCATCTTGAAAGCGCCCCGCGTTACCCTCGATCAATGGCGCACCTTGCAAGCCGTGGTCGACCACGGCGGCTTTGCCCAAGCCGCCGAAGCACTGCACCGTTCGCAATCTTCGGTGAGCTACACCGTGGCGCGCATGCAGGACCAACTTGGCGTCCCGCTGCTGCGCATCGACGGGCGCAAGGCGGTGCTGACCGAGGCCGGTGAGGTGCTGCTGCGCCGCTCTCGCCAACTGGTGAAAAACGCCAGCCAACTGGAAGACCTCGCCCACCATATGGAACAGGGCTGGGAAGCCGAAGTGCGCCTGGTGGTGGATGCCGCCTACCCCAGCGCACGCCTCGTTCGCGCGTTGACCGCCTTTATGCCGCAAAGCCGTGGCTGCCGGGTGCGCCTGCGCGAGGAAGTGCTGTCCGGCGTCGAAGAGTTGCTGCTCGATGGCATGGCGGACCTGGCCATTTGCGGGTTTATTATCCCGGGCTACCTGGGCACGGAAATGAGCGATGTGGAGTTCGTCGCCGTGGCCCACCCCGACCACTCGCTGCATCGCCTCAACCGTGAGCTGAGCTTTCATGACCTTGAAAGCCAGATGCAGGTGGTGATCCGTGACTCGGGCCGCCAACAACCTCGCGACGTCGGCTGGCTCGGCGCCGAACAGCGCTGGACCGTTGGCAGCCTCGCTACCGCCGCCACCTTCGTCGGCAGCGGCCTGGGCTTTGCCTGGCTGCCCCGGCACATGATCGAACGCGAACTCAAGGAAGGCGTGCTCAAGCAGCTTCCCCTGGAAAAAGGCGGCAGTCGCAACCCGACGTTTTACCTGTACTCCAACAAAGACAAGCCCCTGGGGCCCGCCACGCAGATCCTCGTGGAATTGCTGCGCACCTTTGACACCGCTCCCCTGGACGCGCCCTTTGCCGCTCCCCAACAAGCCTGAAACGGAGTTCACCCATGGCCTGGGGCGTGCAGGAACAACTGTCGAGAATTGCCTGTCCAACCCTGGTCATCAGCGCCGACCATGACTACACCCCCGTGGCGCAGAAAGAAAACTATGTAAAACTGCTGCCCGATGCGCGACTGGTGGTCATTGAAGATTCCCGCCATGCCACGCCCTTGGACCAACCCGAGGTTTTTAACGCGACCTTGCTCGATTTTCTAAAGACCGTCGAAACCACTACCAGGATCACTGACCCATGCTGAAAAAAATCGCCTTCTTTGCCGGTTCCGCCTTGTTCGCTGCCAACCTGATGGCGGCTGAGCCGGCCAAGGCGCCACATGTTTTGCTCGACACCACCAACGGCCAGATTGAAATCGAACTGGACCCGGTCAAGGCGCCGATCAGCACCAAGAACTTCCTGGCCTATGTCGACAAGGGCTTCTACACCAACACGATCTTTCACCGCGTGATCCCGGGCTTCATGGTTCAGGGCGGCGGGTTCACCCAGCAAATGTCGCAAAAGCCGACCGAAGCCCCGATCAAGAACGAAGCCAGCAATGGCCTGCATAACGTGCGTGGCACCTTGTCCATGGCTCGCACCAATGACCCGAACTCGGCCACCAGCCAATTCTTCATCAACGTGGCAGACAATGCCTTCCTCGACCCGGGCCGCGATGCCGGTTATGCCGTGTTCGCCAAAGTGGTCAAGGGCATGGACGTGGTCGACATCATCGTCAACTCCCAGACCACCACCAAGCAAGGCATGCAGAACGTGCCAATCGATCCTGTGTTGATCAAGTCGGCCAAGCGCATCGACTGAGGTCTGCAGGCAGCTTTGCGCGGTGCCCGTACGGCACCGTGCACCTTTGAAAGGAGAGCCCGCCCGGCGGGCGTCAAACCTAATGCTCTATCGTCGTTTTGAACAGCTGATCGATATTTTCCGCGACGCCCCCAGCGCGGCCCCTCCCGAAAAAGTCCTGCCCTTCTATCTCTATTACCTGCGCCAGGTGTGGCCGTGCTTCGCCGCGCTCTTGGTAGTGGGGCTGGTCGGCGCCCTGATCGAAGTGGCGTTGTTCAGCTATTTGAGCCGCATCATCGACCTGGCCCAGGGCACGCCGCCGGCGAACTTTTTCCAGATCCACAGCGCCGAGCTGATCTGGATGGCCGTGGTCGCACTGTTGTTGCGCCCGCTCTTCAATGGCCTGCATGACTTGCTGGTGCACCAGACCATCAACCCTGGGATGACCAGCCTGATCCGCTGGCAGAACCACAGCTACGTGCTCAAGCAGAGCCTGAATTTCTTTCAGAACGATTTCGCCGGGCGCATCGCCCAGCGGATCATGCAAACCGGCAACTCCTTGCGTGACTCGGCGGTGGCGACCGCGGAGGCTATCTGGCACGTGTCGATCTACGCCATCAGTGCCCTGGTGTTGTTTGCCGAGGCCGACTGGCGGCTGATGATCCCGCTGATCACCTGGATCGTTTGCTACAGCCTGGCCCTGCGTTACTTCGTACCTCGCGTGAAAGAACGCTCGGTGGTCTCCTCGGAGGCGCGCTCCAAGTTGATGGGCCGTATTGTCGACGGCTATACCAACATCACCACCTTGAAGCTGTTCGCCCATACACAGAACGAACAGGAATACGCCAAGCAAGCGATCATCGAGCAGACCGAAAAAACCCAACTGGCTGCCCGTGTGCTCACCAGCATGGACACCGTGATCTGCATTTTGAACGGCTTGCTGATCGTCACCACCACTGGCCTGGCCCTGTGGCTGTGGACACAGTCGCTGATTTCCGTGGGCGCGATTGCCCTGGCTACCGGCCTGGTGATCCGCATCGTCAACATGTCCGGCTGGATCATGTGGGTGGTCAACGGCATCTTCGAAAACATCGGCATCGTGCAGGACGGCCTGAAGACCATCGCCCAGCCACTGGCCGTGGTCGATCGTGAAAACGCGCCGCGCCTGACGGTGCCCCACGGCCAGGTGCGCTTTGAGCAGGTGGACTTCCACTACGGCAAAAAGAGCGGAATCATTGGCGGCCTGAACCTTGAGATCAAGGCCGGGGAAAAGATCGGTTTGATCGGCCCATCCGGCGCGGGCAAGTCGACGCTGGTCAACCTGCTGCTGCGCCTTTACGACCTGCAGGGCGGGCGCATCCTCATCGACGGCCAGGACATCGCCGAAGTCGCCCAAGAGAGCCTGCGCGCACAAATCGGCATGATCACCCAAGACACCTCGTTGCTGCACCGCTCGATCCGCGACAACCTGCTGTATGGCAAGCCCGACGCGACTGACGAGGAACTCTGGGCGGCGGTGCATAAGGCCCGCGCCGATGAGTTCATCCCACTGCTGTCGGATTCCGAGGGCCGCACCGGGCTGGATGCCCATGTGGGTGAGCGCGGGGTGAAACTCTCCGGCGGGCAACGCCAGCGTATCGCTATCGCCCGCGTACTGCTCAAGGACGCGCCGATCCTGATCATGGACGAAGCCACCTCTGCGCTGGACTCGGAAGTGGAAGCGGCAATCCAGGAGAGCCTGGAAACCCTGATGCAGGGCAAGACGGTGATTGCGATTGCGCACCGGTTGTCGACCATCGCACGAATGGACCGCCTGGTGGTGCTGGAAAAAGGCCAGATCGCCGAAAGCGGCAGCCATTCCGAGTTGCTGGCATACGGCGGGCTTTATTCGCGGTTATGGCAGCATCAAACCGGAGGGTTTGTCGGTATAGACTGATTTTGTTGGGTAAAGCCCCGCTCAATTCCGAACAATTCTGACAGCTTTCTCTATCTGGCTGGTCTTGCGGCACAATCCTGCTGTACTGCAATCAGGCCCCAGGAGGGCCCTGATTTAAGGCGGCAGGGAAGCCACACAGACCGTTAATCAGATAGAGCAATCTAAGGAAGTGTTCATGTCACTGTTCAAACGTTCCGTAACGGAAGGACTGGGTACGTTTTGGCTGGTGTTGGGCGGCTGCGGGAGTGCGGTGTTGGCCGCAGCGTTTCCCAACGTGGGCATCGGCCTGCTCGGCGTGTCCCTGGCCTTCGGGCTCACGGTGCTGACCATGGCGTTTGCCATCGGGCATATCAGCGGCTGCCACCTTAACCCGGCCGTCTCGGTGGGGTTGGTGGTCAGCGGCAGATTCCCGGCCAAGGAATTGCCGGCCTATGTAGTGTCGCAAGTGATCGGTGGCGCCATCGCCGCGGCACTGCTGTACTTCATCGCCAGTGGCAAACCTGGGTTCGAACTGGCCTCCGGGCTGGCAAGCAATGGTTACGGCGAGCATTCACCCGGTGGTTATTCCATGGCGGCAGGCTTTGTCTGTGAGCTGGTGATGACGGCGATGTTCGTGCTGATCATCCTTGGCGCCACCGACCGTCGAGCCCCGGCAGGCTTCGCGCCCATCGCCATTGGCCTGGGGCTGACGCTGATCCACCTGATCTCGATCCCGGTCACCAACACCTCGGTCAACCCGGCCCGCAGCACAGGGCCTGCGTTGATTGTCGGCGGCTGGGCGCTGCAGCAGTTGTGGCTGTTCTGGCTCGCGCCGATCCTCGGCGCGGTGATTGGCGGCATCACCTACCGATGGTTGGGTGCAGAAAAACCCGCTTGATCAAACCCCTGTAGGAGCGAGCTTGCTCGCGAAAAACGCCAACGATGACGCAGCGCTTACAGCTGTAAACCCGCGTCGTCTGTACGTTCTTCGCGAGCAAGCTCGCTCCTACAGTGTGTTTTACGCCTTGACCTCTA
Source organism: Pseudomonas sp. L13 (assembly GCF_009935965.1). Lineage (NCBI taxonomy): Bacteria > Pseudomonadati > Pseudomonadota > Gammaproteobacteria > Pseudomonadales > Pseudomonadaceae > Pseudomonas > Pseudomonas sp. L13. The sequence continues at coordinate 14,916 of NZ_QODJ01000025.1, read as the reverse complement.
TTGAATGCGCTTCAACCCTGGTGGGCTTGCATGTACTGACGCAACAATTGGTTAATGCGTGTCTGGTATCCGGTGCCTTGACCTTTGAACCACTCCAGAACATCGGCATCCAGTCGAATGGTCACCGCCTGCTTCACCGGAACACGTAACTCGGCGCGTCGAAAAAATTCGGCGTCCAGCTCAGGAATATCGCTGGTGTCGATTTCTTTATCATTCATGTTGGCCAGGCGCTCCCAATCAGTTTTCGATGTTTGCGTCATAGTATTTGGCCTCCTTCTTGGTTGCTTTTCGCGCAGAGATGATACGGATCACATCACCACACCGCTCGGTATATACGACCACACCCATTAACAATTTGATCCAGCCAATACTGATCCAACGCTCTTCGCCATAATCTGCCCGATCATCGCGCAAGGCCAGCATTGGATGCCGAAAAATATCTGGGACGTCGTTAAAGTCGATGCCGTGCTTAGAAATATTGGCTTTGTTCTTAGATTCATCCCACTCAAAATGCATGGCATGCCCTGTATGTACGATTGTACATACAGATTAGCGGTTTTATTGTTAGTCAGCAGGGTTGCCAGACCGATGGTTCAGACCTGCCGATAAGGCAGGGCCGCCCTCGCCTCTTCGGCATACGCCAGAACCCCCACCCGTTCGCGCTCAAGAAAATCCTCCACGGCGTTCTTCAAGCCCGGGTGACGCAGGTAGTGCCATGACCGCGTAATCACCGGCTCAAACCCGCGAATCAATTTGTGCTCCCCCTGGGCACCGGCATCGAAGCGTTGCAGGCCGTGGGCGATGGCGTAGTCCATGCCCTGGTAGAAACAGGTTTCGAAATGCAGGCGGTCGAATTCCCCCAGGCAGCCCCAGTAGCGGCCATAGAAGCTGTCGCCACCAAGCAGGCTGAAGGCCATGGCCACAGGGCGCGTGCCTTGTTTGGCCAAGACTACGCGGATGGCTGCGGGCATGCGCTCAGCCAGCAGGCTGAAAAACGCGCGGGTCAGGTAGGGCGATTGCCGGCGCACCGCGTAGGTGTTGGCGTAGCAGGCGTAGACAAAATCCCACTGGGCTTCGCTCAGCTCATGGCCTTGCAACCACTCGAACTCGATACCCTGCCCCGCCACTTGTTCGCGCTCTTTGCGCATCTGTTTACGCTTGCGTGAACTCAGGGCGTCGAGGAAATCCTGGAAGTCGCGGTAGCCTCGGTTCTGCCAATGAAACTGACAACCCAGGCGTTGCAACCAGCCGGGGTGTTGGGCCATGGCTTCATCGGAGAGGGCATCGGTAAAGTTGATATGGGCGCTCGACAGGCCTTCGATCTCCAGATACCCAGGCAGGCTATTGAGCAATTCGAACGCATCTGCGGCACTGGCAGCCAACACGCGCGGCCCACCGACCGGGCTGAACGGCACGGCCGTCAGCAACTTGGGGTAGTAGTCGATGCCGGCGCGCTCGCAGGCGTCGGCCCAGCCGTGATCGAACACGTACTCGCCATAAGAATGCCATTTGCGATAACCCGGCAATGCCGCCATCAGCCGGTCGCCTTCCCAGTGCAGCAAGTGCTCCGTCTGCCAGCCCGAATGCGGGCCGACACTGGCGCTGTCTTCCAGCGCACTGAGAAACCCATGCTGCATGAACGGCTGGGCCTGTGGCATCAGGGCATCCCACGTGTGCGCAGCGATATCGGACAGGCTGTCCAGGCGTTGCAGCGGCATCGGCATCCTCATTGTTTCTTGGCATGAAAACCTGGCGAGTATCGCTGATCACAGCCGCGCGCACATCCTCAAAACACGCGGACAGGCCTCAAAACCCTTAGTTCCGTAGCGTAACGATTTGTCATCTAGATGAAATCACTTAGCCACTACTCCGTCATAAACGGTCGCGATACTGACGCCAGTTTTTAGAGCGTCCGGGTCTACCGGGCGACATTTTTCCGTCCGTCATGGGTCGGTTGTGTCCTGGAGGGTGTTGCCCTCCCTCCTCACTTTCGGAGATTGATATGCGTCTTGCTTCCACTAAAACTGCGGCGGTCCTGTGTGGCGGCCTGTTGCTGGCACTGAGCGTTCCTGCCAGCGCTGCAGTCGACGCTAAATTGCTCGACATGCTCAAGGCCAACGGCCAGATCACCGCAGCGCAGTACACCGAACTGCAAATGGAACTGGCCAGGGATCAGAAAGAACAACAGATCGCCCGCCAGGCTCAACAAGAGACCAACGAGCAGATTGCGGCCACTGCGAAAAAAACCAACGAGCTGAGCAGCTTCGACCAGAAATTGGCTTGGGCAGCCAAGACCCAGTTCAAGGGTGATGTGCGCTTCCGTCAGGAAACCATCAAGATCGACGGCGAGCCCAACAACGGTGGCCGTGACAAGGACCGTCAACGTATCCGTGCGCGCCTGGGCGCCTACACCGAAATCAACCCGCAAGTGGACACCGGTATCCGTATCGCTACAGGCGGCGGCGACGATGCGCGTTCCACCAACCAGGACCAGGACGGCTACTTCGATAAAAAGTCGATCTGGCTGGACCTCGGCTACATCGACTACCACCCGGACCAGATCAAGAACCTGCACGTGATCGGCGGCAAGATGCTGCAGCCGTGGGTGAACATGGGCGACGTGATCTGGGATAGCGACATCAACCCTGAAGGCCTGGCCGTCACCTACAAATACCCATTGGGTAGCAGCGCTGAGCTGTTCGGCAGCCTGGGTAACTACAACCTCAAGGACAACGTGGACGGGGACGGCGTGCAATTTCGCCATGACCTGCGCCTGACGTCTGGCCAGTTGGGTACGCGTTTCTCGGTCACCGACAACCTGAAAATGACCTTGGGCGGCAGCATCTACGCCTACAAGAATGACGAAGACAGCCGTTGCACAACCACCACCACGCCTTGCGCACTGGCAGTCAACGGCAACTCGGCCAACAACGAATTCCGCTTGTACGAAGGCTTTGCACAAGCAGACATCGGTGGCCTGGCTGTGCCGCTGTCGTTCTACGGCCAGTACGTGAAAAACAACGATGCGGTGACCGACCAGGACACCGCCTGGTTGCTGGGTGCCAAGTCCAAGGTGTTCGGTTTGAACCTGGACTACAACTACCGCGACGTTCAACGTAATGCCGTCGTAGGCGCCTTCACCGATTCGGACTTCGCCAACGGCACCACCGGCTCGCGCGGTCACAAGATGAAAGTCAGCTACGACATCGACAAGAACTTCGCCATCGGCGCCACCTACTTCCTGACCAAGGCTGACTTTGCCAGCCGGACCCAGCGGGATGCCGACACCAACACCTTGCAGTTGGATGCTGAAGCCAAGTTCTAATGCTTAACAGGTAGGAGCGAGCTTGCTCGCGAAGAACGTCAACGATAACGCGGGTATCCTGGATAATCGCGTTGCCTGTGGGTTCTTCGCGAGCAAGAACTAGGCGTCCCCCTCGCTCCTACATGATGTCTTTACGCCGCTCGACCGCCAGTTGTTCAGCCAGCGTATCAACACCCTCCACCGGCTCCTGCGGCATACGCTTGAGCGTCGCCTGCATCAGGCGCATCTGACGGATAAAGCGCCGGCAGTTCGGGCAAAACATCAAGTGATGACGCACCATAAGACGCTCCCGAAAGGTCAATTGCCCATCGAGATAGTCACTGGAACGCGCTACTTGCTCTTTACAGGTCAACATTCGCCCGTTTCCTCAAAATGCTCCACCGTGGCGAAGACTTTAAGCCGTGCTCGATGCAACAGCACACGGACGTTGGAGAGTGAAAGGGTGAGAAGATTACAGATCTCTTCCAGCTCCAAACCCTGGCGTTCACGCAACACCAGCACACTGCTTTGCAATTCGGACAAACTCAGAATCGTATGCTCCAGGCATTGGCGCAATTCATCTTCGGTCAGCAGCGCTTCCGGGGTGTCCTGGTGCCAGGCATACGGGGCGACCGCCCAATGGCCATCATCCGGGCTGAAGCGGTCATCACCGATAGTGCCGTGGGGTGAGGGCAGATCGTCGAGCAGAACTTCCCGACGATTTTGTTTGTAACGATTCTTTGCGGAGTTGGCAGTAATGGTTAATAACCACGTCTTGAGGCTGGATCGCCCTTCGAACTTGGCCAGGTTGCGCACCACCGAGAGCCAGGCATCTTGCACCACCTCATCGGCATGGCGCTGGCCGACGATGGCATAGGCCACTGCCCGCATTGCACTCTGGTAGGTGTTGACCAATTCCTTATAAGCCCGCTGCTCACCCTTGAGCAGGCGTTCAAGCAGGTGCGCGTCGTCCGCTGCTGCCATTCAAACCTCGATTTAAAAGTGCACACCCAACCCTGTGTGAGCTGGCTTGCCTGCGATGCAGACACCTCGGTATATCAGGCACACCACTGTGATGCCATCGCAGGCAAGCCAGCTCCCACACACTCAGCGTTTGCGCAGGATCACACTGCCAATCGAATACCCGGCGCCAAAGGAGCTGAGTACGGCAACCGCGCCCTTGGGCAGGTCATCCTGATAAGTGTGGAACGCAATCACCGAGCCGGCCGAGCTGGTATTGGCGTAAGTATCGAGGATCACTGGCGCTTCTTCCACCGACGCGTCGCGCCCCAGCAGTTTCTTCACGATCAGGTGGTTCATGCTCAGGTTGGCCTGGTGCAGCCAGAAGCGTTTCACATCGGTGACACTCAGCTGGTTTTCTGCCAAGTGTTCGCCGATCAATTCGGCCACCATCGGGCAGACATCACGGAATACCTTGCGGCCTTCCTGCACGAACAGCTTGTCGGGGGCGCCGATGCCCTCTTCCGCCGTGCGGTTGAGGAAGCCGAAGTTGTTGCGGATATTGTTGGAAAACTTGGTCAGCAGCTTGGTGCTCACCACGTCGAACTGATGTTCGGACGTCGCCAGGTCAGCACGCTCCAGGATCACCGCCGTGGCGGCATCGCCGAAGATGAAGTGGCTGTCACGGTCACGAAAGTTCAGGTGGCCGGTGCAGACTTCCGGGTTGACCATCAGGATCGCCCGGGCCTGGCCCAACTGGATGCTGTTGGCCGCGTTCTGGATGCCGAAGGTGGCCGAGGAACACGCCACGTTCATGTCGAAACCGAAGCCCTGGATACCCAAGGCTTCCTGGACTTCGATGGCGATCGCCGGGTAGGCGCGTTGCAGGTTGGAGCAGGCGACGATCACGCCGTCGATGTCGGCGGCGGTCTTGCCGGCGCGCTGCAAGGCTTGTTCGGCGGCACCGATGGCCATCTGGCAAAGCACCGACCATTCGTCGTTGCTGCGCTCGGGCAGGCGCGGTGCCATGCGCTGCGGATCGAGGATGCCGTCCTTGTCCATCACAAAACGGCTCTTGATGCCGGATGCCTTTTCGATGAATGCCGCGCTCGACTCAGTCAGCGCCTGCACATCGCCACGTTCGATAGCAGCGGCGTTGTCGGCGTTGAACTGTTGTACGTAGGCATTGAAAGACTGCACCAGCTCTTCGTTGGAAATGCTGTTGGCCGGGGTGTACAGGCCAGTGCCGCTGATGACGACGTTATGCACGGTCGTTCCTCTAAATCTGTCAGGCAGAAGATATTGGTACCGTCGTACCAAACTTAAAGTGGTTTGATGTCATCCAGCGGGCATCAAACTGGCAATGCTTTTATTCACTCTTGTAACCGCGAAGTTTGCCACAACACTGGGGATTTGGCGCTATAGGCCAAACAAACATCCCATTGTGGGACGGGGCTTGCCCTAATGCCTGTAGGAGCGAGCTTGCTCGCGAAAAACTCACAGGCGCCGCGTTTATTCAGGAAACACGCGTTATCGTTGACGTTTTTCGCGAGCAAGCTCGCTCCTACAGGTGGGCCAGGGGTTCAGGGCTCCACCTGGCTCCATTGCTTGCTCAGGCGCTTATCGGAAATCGGTACCTTGGTGCCCAACTGCTGGGCAAACAGCGACACCCGGTATTCCTCCAGCCACCAGCGGTACAGCTCCAACTGCGGGTCGCGCTTGCCTTCCTGGGTATGTTTGTTCAGGCGGTTCTGGTACTGCGCCCACAAACCGCCCAATTCGCTGCTCCACACCCGGTCCTTTTGCACCTGGCTCGGCAGTTTTTCCAGGCGTAGCTCAATGGCCTTGAGGAAACGCGGCAGTTCCTTGAACCACTGGGCCGGGGTTTCCCGCACAAAACCTGGGTACACCAGGTTGCTCAGTTGCTGCTTGATATCGTTCAAGGCCACGGCCTGGGCCAGGTCGATCTTGCCCTTGAAACGTTTTTGCAGGCCGTGCCAGAGCTTCAGCACTTCCAGGGTCAGGCGTGCCAGGCGTTCGGCGTGCTCAGTCCAAGTGCCGCGCTTGCGTTCAGCCAAGGCTGCCAGGCCAGCGCCGTCCCGTGGCAGGCTATCTTCGCCTTCAAGTACACAGGTATCGAGGCTGGCCAGCAGGATGTCTTCCACCAGCGCGTCGATACGCCCCAGTTCACGGTACATCAAGCCCAGTTCGGTCAAGCCCGGCAATTTTCCGCGCAGGAATTTCGCCGGCTCCGCCAATTGCTGCATCAGCAGGCGCTGCAAGGCGCGACGGTGCTGGAACTCGGCTTCGGCAGCGGTCGAGAAACGCCCCTCCTTGACCGTGCCGTTCTCTTCCACCAGGGCCGGGTACACCGTCATCGACAGGCCGGCGATGTTCTGCTGGGTTTTTTCCGCCACCGCCGCAAACACCTTGGCCTCTACCGGCTGCTGGCTCTTTGCGGTTTGCGGCACGGCCAAGGCAGCCTGGCTGGCTTCGGCGAACCGTGCGGTGAGCTCGGCCAGGTCACGGCCTTCGCCGAGGAACTTGCCCTGGCCGTCGACCACTTCCAGGTTCATCTTCAGGTGGTTTTCCACCTGCTGCGCCGCCTCCGCCCACGCCTCATCGCTGACTCGCGCACCGGTCATGCGCAGCAATTCACGCCCCAGCGCCTGGGGCAACGAGCCCTGGCCAAATTCGATGCGTTGCAGCGCGGCCTTGACGAAGTCCGGCACCGGCACGAAGTTTTTGCGCAACGCCTTGGGCAAGTTGCGCACCAGGGCGATGCATTTGGCTTCGATCAACCCCGGCACCAGCCACTCCAGGCGCTCGGCTGGCAACGCCGGCAACAACGGCGCCGGCACCCGCAGGGTCACGCCATCGCGAGGGTGGTTGGGTTCGAAGTGGTAACTCAAGGCCAGGGCCAGGTCGCCCAGGTGCAAGGTGTCCGGGTAATGCGCAGCGGTGACTTCACTGGCCTCGCGGGCCAATACATCTTCTTCGCGCATGATCAGCAGTTGCGGGTCTTTCTGGCTGTTGACCTTGTACCAACTGTCGAAAGTGGCGGTCTGGTGAATCTCTGCGGGCAGGCGCGCATCGTAGAAGGCGTACAGGGTTTCTTCGTCGGCCAGGATGTCGCGACGGCGGGCCTTGGCTTCCAGTTCGTCGAGTTGCTCCAGCAGTTTCTGGTTGGCCGTCAGGCACTTGGCCCGGGACTGAATCTCGCCGCGCACCAGGCCTTCACGGATAAACAACTCACGGGACACCACCGGGTCAATCGGCCCGTAATGCACCGGCCGGCGCCCGACCACGATCAGTCCGAACAGGGTGATCTGCTCAAACGCCACCACCTGGCCGCGCTTCTTCTCCCAATGGGGTTCGAAGTGGTTTTTCTTGATCAAGTGCCCGGCCAGCGGCTCGATCCAGTCCGCGTCGATTTTCGCCACCATGCGTGCATAGAGCTTGGTGGTTTCCACCAGTTCGGCGGTCATCAGCCATTGCGGGCGCTTCTTGCCGATGCCCGAAGACGGGTGAATCCAGAAGCGACGCTGGCGCGCTCCGAGGTAATCGCCGTCTTCGGTCTTCTGGCCGATCTGGCTGAGCAGGCCGGACAACACGGCTTTATGCAGCTTCGGATAGTCGGCGGGCTCTTTGTTGAGGCTCAGCTGCATGTCGCGGCAGATCAGGCTCAATTGACGATGGGAGTCGCGCCACTCGCGCAGGCGCAAGTAGTTGAGGAAGTTCTTGCGGCACCAGTTGCGCAACGGGCTGGCGGTCAGTTCCTGGCGCTGCTCCTCGAAACCGCGCCACAGGTTGACCAACCCGGCGAAGTCCGAATCCGGGTCTTTCCACTGTGCGTGGGCCTGGTCGGCCGCTTGTTGACGCTCTGGTGGGCGCTCGCGCGGGTCCTGGATCGACATGGCGCTGGCGACGATCAACACTTCCTGCAAACTGCCGAGCTTGGCCGCTTCCAGCAACATGCGACCCATGCGCGGGTCCACCGGCAAGCGGGCGAGCTGGCGGCCCAGCGGCGTGAGCTGGCTGTTGCGGTCCACCGCCGAGAGTTCTTGCAGCAGGTTGAAACCGTCGCTGATGGCCTTGCCATCCGGCGGTTCGATAAACGGGAAATCAGTAATTTCACCCAGGCGCAGGTGCAACATCTGCAGGATCACGGCCGCAAGGTTGGTACGCAGGATCTCCGGGTCGGTGAATTCCGGGCGGCCGATAAAATCTTCTTCGCTGTACAGGCGTACGCAAATGCCCGGCTCAACCCGGCCGCAACGGCCTTTACGCTGGTTGGCGCTGGCCTGGGAAATAGCCTCGATGGGCAAACGCTGCACCTTGGCGCGGTAGCTGTAGCGGCTGATGCGCGCCGTGCCGCTGTCGATCACGTAGCGAATGCCCGGCACGGTCAGCGAGGTTTCCGCGACGTTGGTCGCCAGTACCACCCGGCGGCCCGGGTGGGACTGGAAAATGCGCTGCTGCTCGGCCGGCGACAGCCGTGCGTACAACGGCAAAATTTCTGTGTGCTTGAGCTGGGCCTTGCGCAGCATGTCGGCGGCGTCACGAATCTCGCGCTCGCCGGGCAAAAACACCAGCACGTCGCCAGGGCTGCGGCGTTCGCTGCGCTCATAGGCGGCGATTTCATCGAGGGTAGCGAGGATCGCCTGGTCGACAGTCAGGTCGTCCTCGACGCGGTTGCCCTCCTCATCCTGTTCCAGGGTAAGCGGGCGATACCAGGTGTCCACCGGGAAGGTACGGCCCGACACCTCGACAATCGGCGCATCGTCAAAATGCTTGGAAAAGCGCTCCAGGTCGATGGTGGCCGAGGTGATGATGACTTTCAGGTCGGGGCGACGCGGCAGCAAGGTCTTGAGGTAGCCGAGCAGGAAGTCGATGTTCAGGCTGCGTTCGTGGGCTTCGTCGACGATGATCGTGTCGTAGCGTTCCAGGTAACGGTCGTTCTGGGTTTCGGCCAGCAGGATGCCGTCGGTCATCAGCTTGATCAGGGTGTTGGCATCGCTCTGGTCTTCAAAGCGCACTTGATAGCCGACCAACGCGCCCAGGGGCGTGGCCAGTTCTTCAGCGACGCGGCTGGCGACACTGCGCGCCGCGATCCGACGTGGCTGGGTGTGGCCGATCAGGCCGAACTGGCCGCGGCCGATTTCCAGGCAGATTTTCGGCAACTGCGTGGTTTTACCCGAGCCGGTCTCACCGGCGATGATCAGCACCTGGTGCTTGTTCAGCGCGTCTTTGATCTCATCGCGCTTGGCGGCAATCGGCAGGCTGTCGTCATAGCGAATCACCGGCAGGCTGGCACGCCGCGCCGTGACCTGCGCGCAAGATGCTTGCATGCGCGCCACCCACTGCGCCAGCTTGTCCTCGTCGGGCTTCTTGCGCAGCTCTAGCAACTGGCGCCGCAAGCGGTGGCGGTCGGCGAGCATGGCGTGATCGAGGGTTTTGAGCAGTTGGTCGAGGGTGAGTGCTTGGTCTGTCATCAGGTGCGTTTGGGTCGTCTATTTATGCAGGGGGCCGATTGTCGCAGAAAAGCAGCTGCGAGCGGCAAGCTTCAAGCGGCAAGCAAGAGCAGATTCGCTTTCACTTGCCGCTTGCAGCTTATGGCTGCTCTTTCCTCTTATAAGGGAATACGTCGATCACCTTGCCGGCACGAATCGCGTCCTGCAGGCCCTTCCAGTAGTCAGCGTTGTACAACTCGCCATGCAGCTCATCGAACAACCGGCGTTGCCCGGCGTCGGCAAACAGGAACGGCGGGAACTCTTCAGGGAACACGTCCAGCGGGCCGATGGAGTACCAGGGCTCGGAGGCCATTTCATCCTCGGGGGTGCGCGGCGCGGGGATATGGCGGAAGTTGGCTTCGGTGAGAAAGCAGATTTCGTCGTAGTCGTAGAACACCACGCGGCCGTGGCGGGTGACGCCGAAGTTTTTCAGCAGCATGTCGCCGGGGAAGATATTCGCCGCCGCCAGTTGCTTGATCGCCAGGCCGTAATCCTCCAATGCTTCGCGCACCTGGGCGGGGTTGGCGTTGTCGAGGTAGAGGTTGAGCGGGGTCATGCGTCGCTCGGTCCAGCAGTGGCGGATAAGCACCGTGTCACCCTCCACTTCGACAGTGCCGGCGGCGACTTCCAGCAACTCGGCCAGGCACTCGGGCTCGAACTTGCTCAAGGGGAAGCGGAAGTCGGCGAACTCCTGGGTGTCGGCCATGCGCCCTACCCGGTCGACGCTTTTCACCAGGCGGTACTTTTCGATCACCGTGGCGCGGTTGACGTTTTTCGACGGCGAAAAGCGGTCCTTGATGATCTTGAACACCGTATTGAAACCCGGCAGCGTGAACACGCTCATGACCATGCCGCGCACGCCGGGGGCCATGATGAACTGGTCATCGGTGGTGGCCAGGTGGTTGATCAGCGCGCGGTAGAACTCGGATTTGCCGTGCTTGTAGAAACCGATGGAGGTGTACAGCTCGGCAATGTGCTTGCCCGGCAGGATGCGTTTGAGAAAGCCGATGAACTCGGCGGGCACCGGTACATCGACCATGAAGTAGGAACGGGTGAACGAGAAGATGATCGACACGTCGGCTTCGTCGGTGATCAACGCATCGATCTGGATGCCACGCCCTTCGCGGTGCAGCAGCGGGATCACCAGCGGCCATTGTTCGTCGCGAGTGTAGATACGCCCCACGAGGTAGGCGCCTTTGTTACGGTAGAGCACCGAGGAAAACAACTCGACCTTGAGGTCTGGGTCCTTGCACACCCAATCCGGCAGGTTTTCCCGCAACTGGGCTTCGAGACGGCGCAAGTCAGCGGGCAGGTCGGCGTAGGGCTCGCTGAAGCTGTAGTCAGAGAACACCTGCGCGAGCATGTCCGCTATTTTACCGGCCGGCGTGTAGATGCGGGTTTGCGCCGCCCGCGCCCGACGCAGGCTTGGCCGGGTGGTGTGGATGAACATGCAGCCGTCGCTGATCAGGTCATGGCTGAACAGGCCGCAGAAAATCGAGTTGTACCAGGTCTCGGACAGCTCATCGTCAAAGCGCAGGTCGATCAAGCCGATATAGGCACTTTTTACCAGGGGCCACTGGCCGATGTCCTGCAATCCCTCAGGGTCAAAACTGGCGCGCAGGCGGGTCGTCACCTCAGCGACTTTCTCCTCATAGAGGTTGATGCGCGCCGCCGACGCGGCCTGCCCTTGCTGCCACTGGGCCTTCTCGAAACGCTCACGGGCGCCATCGGTGATCTGGCGGAAGTGCTCACGGTAATCGTCGAAACCGTCGAGGATCATCCGGGCGATAGCGAGGGCGGACTGCGACATGCGGGGAACCTCGAACGGGCATCTGGAAGCCCAGAGCTTAGCCAGTGAACCGAGGCAGGAGAAGAATGATTTTGCACGGCGGTGAACTGACTGCAATTAGCCATTGTGCCGACCTGCCCGCTGGGCAACACTTCTGCGCCCGATTGGCGTAGGAGTTTTCCGTGAGACCTGTTGACACCCTGTATCTGCTGGGGCTGGCCGCCATTTGGGGCGCGAGTTTCCTGTTCATGCGCATGATCGCGCCGGAAATCGGCACGGTGCCTACCGCGTTTTTCCGCGTGTCGATTGCCGCCGCGGGTTTATTGGTGATCCTGGCGATGATGCGCGTGAGCTGGGATTTCCAGGGCAAGTTCAAGACGGTCCTGTTGCTGGGGGTGATCAACTCGGGGATTCCCGCGACCATGTACTCGGTGGCGGCGCAGGTACTGCCGGCGGGCTATTCGGCGATTTTCAACGCCACCACACCGTTGATGGGTGTGTTGATTGGTGGGCTGTTCTTCAGTGAGCGCCTGACGCCGTCGAAAATCGCGGGGGTGGCCCTGGGGCTGTTTGGCGTGGCCGTCCTGACCCGCGCGGGGCCGGTGGCATTTGATGCGTCATTGTTGATGGGTGCGCTGGCATGCCTGCTGGCGACCACCTGCTATGGCTTTGCCGGTTTCCTGGCGCGGCGTTGGCTGGACCAGCGCGGCGGGTTGGACAGCCGTCTCTCGGCCTTGGGCAGCATGTTGGGGGCGACGTTGTTTCTGTTGCCTTTCTTTGCCTACAGCGCCATCAGCCATCCACCGGCGAGCTGGGGCGGCTGGCAGGTGTGGTCGTCGCTGCTGGGGTTGGGGCTGGTGTGTACGGCGTTTGCCTACATCCTGTATTTCCGCCTGCTGTCATCCATTGGCCCGGTCAAGTCGATGACAGTGACCTTCATGATTCCGCCGTTCGGCGTGTTGTGGGGGGCGTTGCTGTTGGATGAGCCGCTGTCCATGGCTCATCTGTATGGCGGAGTGTTGATCGCTGGAGCGTTGTGGTTAGTGCTGCGCCCGACCAAATGACAACCTCACTACTGTAGGAGCGAGCTTGCTCGCGAAAAACCCGAGAGCACCCTGTTCATTCAGGATGCCCTCGTTATCGTTGACGTTCTTCGCGAGCAAGCTCGCTCCTACAGGGGGGGTGGGTTTTAGTGCTTACGGAACACGAAGACCAAGCCGACGATGATTAACGCCATTCCCAGCACGCTCAGCAGGGCCAGGCGATTGCCGAAGATCAGGTAGTCCATCACCGCCGTCACCGCTGGCACCAGATAAAACAAACTGGTGACATTCACCAGGTTGCCCCGGGCAATCAGGCGGTACAGCAACAGCGTCGCCAGCACGGACACCACCAGCCCCATCCACAGTACCGGCAGGTAAAAGCGTGCACTGTGTTCAAAGTGGAACGGCTGGAACGGCACGAACACCGCGCACAATAGCAACCCAGCCAGGTATTGCAGTGGCAGCGTGCCCAAGGGGTTGTCGGTGATGCGCTTTTGCATGATCGAGCCAAACGTCATGCTTGCCAGCGCCAGCAGCCCGAACAGCATCCCCGCCAGGGACATGCCCGCCAGCCCGATGCCCTGATACACCACCATGATCAAGCCCGCCAACCCCAACCCCAACCCCAGGCCGAACAGCCGGCGCCAGGAGCGTTGGCGCTCCACCAATACCACGGTAAGGATCGGCTGCACGCCCATGATAGTCGCCATCACCCCAGGGGTGACGTTGAGGTTCAGGGCCAGCAGATAGAAAATCTGGTAGGCCCCCAGCAATACCAGGCCCGTCGCGGCCGCATACAGCAGGGGTTTGCCGGGACGTGGCAGCTTCAACTTAAGGAGCGGCACCAGCACCACCAACCCCATCAGGGCGATGGCAAACCGGATCAACAGAAAGGCAAAGGGCGAAGCATGGGCAAGACCCAACTTGGAGAAGATCGCCCCGCTGCTCCACAGCAAGACAAACACGCTCGTCGAGGCCGCCGCGGCCACGGATTGTTTTGAAAGCACAGACATGGTTACCACCTGTTATCAGGCAAAAAAGCCGACTCAGTAAAAAACTGAATTTCAGTAGGTTTTTTCAGGCAGGCACGGGGCAACAGCAAATTGCTGATCAGCCCGAAATGCCAACACCCGGCGGTGATACGACTGCGTACACCGGCGTGCTACTGACAGGTGGGGGGTAGTGACTGATCTGCGCAGGCTGCTTGCCACGGCACGGCACGACCACAGCGTTGACCGCTGAATCGACTACCGCTATGCGCTGGGAAGCTGGCATGTGCTGATCTTTTTTGAAGGGATTAAGACGCGACGACTATAACCAGCCGCAAACATACTTTGCAATCCTTTCCCCTCACCCTGTGGGTGGAGGAGTTTTCATGCCGTCCAGGCAGACCGCTCGCTATAATGCTGCCCAGTTTTTTTCAAGGATTTCACATGATTGCTTTGCCCTGGCTGTACCTCACCCTACTTTCCATTGGCTATGTCGTGGCCTTGATCTACGGCCAACTGGGCGTACTGGCGGCGGTCTCCATCGCACTGCTGCTGGTGGCCGGGTACGCCGTGCGCCAGCAACGCAACCCTTGGGCGCGCTACCTGGGCCACGGATTGTTTATTGTCCTGGCCCTGGGCCTGGCGATGCACTGGTTGCCGGGGTTCTATAACGGTCGCGGTATTGCGCCCCAGCGTTTCACTCCGGACTCAGTGCCCTTCTCGATGTACCTGAACCAGGACAAACCCCTGATCGGCTTCTGGCTGTTGCTGGCCTGCCCGTGGATTGTGGCGCGGCGCTCATTGCGCCTGTCGATCTGCGTCACGGCCGTGGCCCTGACCCTGGCCGCCATCGCCGCCCTGGGTGGCGCAGCGCTGTTAGGGATGATCAGTTGGGCGCCGAAATGGCCGGACGAAGCGTGGCTGTGGGTGTTGAATAACCTGCTACTGGTGACGCTGGTCGAAGAAGCGCTGTTTCGCGGGTATATCCAGGGCGGCCTGAGCCGACGCTTCAAACACCTGCCCTATGGCGAGAACCTCGCCTTGCTGCTGGCCTCGCTGTTATTCGGTCTGGTGCATTTTGCTGCGGGTTGGCAATGGATGCTGCTGGCGAGTATTGCCGGCGTGGGTTACGGCCTGGCGTATCGGTTCGGCGGGCTCGGCGCGGCGATTGCCACGCACTTTGGCTTGAATCTGCTGCACTTCGGCCTGTTCACCTACCCGATGCTCGCCGGCTAAACCTACCTTACTGTAATTGGATGGACTCGCCCAAGCCGAGGCGTCTATGCGCCACGGTGGCATTCTTATAGAAGCCAACGAC
>NZ_QODJ01000024.1:0-82463 GCF_009935965.1 Pseudomonas sp. L13 | reverse complement strand
ATCAGCAACGACACCATAAAACCTGCGGCCGCTTGCGCGACCTCACTGGGCGGTAACGCCTCCAGCCAGATCATGGCAGTGCGCAGTAACAGGTACAGCGCCGCTTCATCACTGGCGAGCAACATCGCCTGTTCCATGACCTTGGGCGCATCGGTGGCGATCTTCGCCAACTTGGCCGCTTCGCTACCCAGTTGCTCGACGTACTTCAACGGGTCTTCAAGCATCGCCTGCACCAGCTTGATGCTGTCCCACACATCCGTGATCACCGCCCAACTGCCCGCCAGCACGCCGCTGCTAATTGCGCTGGCAGTAGAGCGTTCCCAGTGGGGTTTGAAGCCTTTCCACTGTGACCGAAGCCACTGTTCCAAGTCCGCCGTCAGCCCGGCATAGGAGGTAAACAAGGCCTCCACTTGCTCCGCCGAAACACCCCCCTGAACCCGCACCTCATAGCGCCCGCCAGCGGCGCAGTAGTGCGAGCCCTTGCCGTGCTCATCGAGCATCACCCGCGTGGAGCTGCCGTCATCCAGGCCGATCACCTCAACGGGGATATCGCCAATCGGTACGTCATACACCGACTCGAACTTGCTCTCGATTTCCAGCACGCCACCCATCGGGCAACGGGCCACGGTGGAAAAGTCCGCGTCAGAAAGACTTACCGAGCGCTGCGAATCCCCAGCCCGCAGTACCCGGTCCATGCCCAGCAACGACGGCAAATCCGCTGCATGGCTGACCGAGTCCAACGCCCGCGAGTACCAGGCGCCCATCTGCTGGCGGTATTCCACCAGGCTCTGATGGAAGCCATCCAGCTCATGTTCGATAGAGGCGATGTGGGAGGCGTGGGTCATCCATGACGTCTCGGCAGTAGGCAAGGCGTCGGAGTCTGCCGCAACGAAAAGCGGCTGGATGAGCGGTTTGGAAAATCAGATTACCCTTACAAGATGCTCGCAAAAGTCAGCGGCAACTCATGCGTAAGGGCTACTTCAAATGGCGACACTACTGATTGACGAGCATTGCCCTTGGGCATCTTTCAGTTGGGTTTCAAACTCAATCAAGCCCGCCTGCATCCGTTGCAACACGGTGATTTGCGCGGCCAGCGCGTGCTTCTTGTTGGCGATGGCTTGGTCCGCCCTGTCCCAGGGAAAGGCGTCACCGTCGTACCCCAGCAAAATCTCCTGCAACTCCTTGAGTTTGAACCCCAGTTGCTGGGCGCATTTGATAAAGGTCAATCGCTCCACGCTCTGCGCCGTATAAACGCGATAGCCGCCAAGGCGCTGAGGCTCGGGCATTAATCCAATCGCCTCATAGTGACGAATCGCCTTGATGGTCGTGCCGGACAACTGCGCGGCTTTGCCGATGTACATGAAAACTCCCTTTTTCAAATAGTGCGCTGGCCTGCTTCAGCCATTTGGCCCGCTGCGTCAGCGTAGAGCCCAGCACCGGCCCCAACAGCAGCGTCTTGCTCGTCGTGATGCCGCACAGCGCCAGCGTGGTGCGACGCATCTGGTGGATGGCCGGCATGCGATAAACCCAGCGGTAATACCACGACGGCGTATCGAGGGTCACTAACAAGTGCGCGGTTCGGCCCTTTAACAGCTTGTCTGGGAATGCCTTGCCTGCACGATATTTGAAGGCAAAGCCGGGGAGGAAAACGCGGTCGATAAAGCCCTTCATCAGTGCCGGGATGCCGCCCCACCAGACCGGGAACACCCACGCCAGGTGCTCGGCCCAGAGGATGTCGGCTTGGGCGCTGAGCAAGTCGGGTTCCAGGGCTTGAACCTGGGTGTAAGCATGATGAAGGATCGGGTCGAAGCTGAGATCACCCAGGCGCAGGACGCGGACTTCGTGACCGGCCGTTTTAGCGGCGTGGATATAAGTGTGCGCGAGAGCGGAACAAAAACTATCGGAGGATGGGTGGCCGAGAATGACCAGGATGCGCTGACTCATGGTGATAGGTCCTGAAAAGGGCATTCAGGGTAGGGGTTGCCGTATAGGGGAGAGTCAAGTGCCAGCAGGACCTTTCTGTGAGGTGCGCAGGACCCTTCCTGAAGTGCTCATGAACGCTTGTGACGGTACTGTGGGCTGGCTAGCCTGCTGAAAACACCAGGGTAAAAAAGGCATGAGCGAAGCTTCTATCGGGTTGATCGCGCCTCCTGAGGGCTACGGCGATTGGCTGACAGACCTCAAGGGCCGTATCCATCAGGCGCAACAGCGTGCGTCAATCGCAGTCAATCGTGAGCTGGTGCTGCTTTACTGGCAGATCGGGCACGATATTTTGATGCGTCAGCATGCTCAAGGTTGGGGTAGCAAAGTGATCGACCGCCTTGCGCAAGATCTGCGAGCGGCCTTTCCTGACATCAAGGGTTTTTCGCCGCGCAATCTGAAATACATGCGTGCTTTTGCCGAGGCGTGGCCGGATTCGGAATTTGTGCAACAGGCTGCTGCACAATTGCCTTGGGGCCACAACGTGGTGCTGCTCGATAAGCTTCCCGGCCCCGAAACTCGTCGTTGGTACATCATTCAGGCCGTTAAACATAACTGGTCGCGCAACACACTGGTGATGCACATTGAAAACCGCCTGCTGGAGCGCAGTGGCAAGGCCGTCAGCAACTTCGAAAGCCATCTGCCCAAAGCGCAATCCGACCTGGCGCGCGAATCCCTCAAAGACCCGTACCGCTTTGATTTCCTCAGCCTGGGGCAGAATGCGCAAGAGCGCGAGATCGAAAATGCCCTGATCAAGCACGTCACTGACTTTTTGTTGGAGTTGGGCGCAGGCTTTGCCTTCGTTGGTCGGCAAGTGCTGCTGAATGTTGGCGGCGATGAGTTCTTCATCGACCTGTTGTTCTATCACCTGAAGCTGCGTTGCTATGTGGTGATCGAACTCAAGGCGGGCAAGTTCAAACCTGAGCACCTGGGCAAATTGAGCTTCTATCTCGCGGCGGTGGATGCCGAGATAAAGCACCCACAGGATGGCCCGACTCTCGGCCTCTTGTTGTGCAAGGGTAAAAATGAAGTGGTGGCTGAATATGCACTGCGCGATAACAACCGACCTATTGGTGTGGCGCAATATCAACTGATGGAGTCTTTGCCAGCCGAACTGCAATCGAGCTTGCCTAGCATCGAGCAAATCGAGCGAGAGTTGGCGGGGTAGCTGAGACTTTCGGTGGCTGAAAAAATGTAAGGAAAAATCTCACGCGTGAGCTATTGAGTACCTTGAAGATTGCCTGTAGATTTTCTCACGCGTGAGTTTTTCACAGCGAGGTCAGTACCATGAGCAGCAGCTCTCCATCGAGCCCATCAACTGGGTCCGATACCGATTCAGCAAGCCTCAAGGGAGAGCGCTTGAAGCCGCCCGCAAAAAAGCCGTCGAGCTTTTACATGAAGCAGATGCGCGCGGGGCTGGCGGCGGCCGGTTATGTGAAACACGAGACTTGGGTGCTTCCCGAAAACCGAAGCCTGCTCAAGCAAATGGAGAAACAGCTACGCCAACCGATCCTGGCTGGCTCATTCATGTCGGAGAATTTCATGAGCGCAGGTACCAACTGGAATATCGATCGCCTCTTCAGTGCTCTTCAGGCGCTGGATGACGTGACGTCCAATGACATTACGCTTTCTCTCGTCCAAGGCTCCGAGTCCAGCATCAAGCTTGAGATGAACGACTTTGGTGGCTTGCCGATTTACATCGCGGTGGTGGGCGAGCAAATCATCGTGGATACCGTCCTGGTCGACGCCGAGTCCATCAACGATGTCGCGAAATTCAACGACGCCGTGCTGCGCAGCCGGGAGATGTTCCCGTTGTCGTCCATCGGTATCGAGTCCATGCCGAACGGGCAGGTGGTTTACAACATGTTCGGTGCGCTCAGCTCCGACTCCAGCCTGACCAACATCGTGACCGAGGTGAAAACCCTGGTTGATAACGTGCAGCGCGCCAGCGAAGCCTTCGAACGTTTCTTCATTTAATTATTCGGGAAAACCCAATGACTCAGTCCATCTGGAGCAAATTGTTCACCGCGTTGCGTGGCGGTGCCAGCGAAGTCGGCGAATCGATCGTCGACCAACAGGCCCTGCGCATCCTTGACCAGGAAATTCGCGATGCAGACAGCGCCTTGGCCAATGCCAAGCGTGAGCTGGTGAGCATCATGGCCAAGCACAAACTGGCGGCTGATCGTGTTAGCGAGTACGACGCCAAGATCAAAGACCTGGAATCCAAGGCGATGGCCGCTATCCAGGCCAACCGTGAAGACCTCGCACTGGAAGTGGCCGAAGCCATTTCGACCCTGACCAACGAGCGGGATGTGGAGCAAAAGCAGACCACCGAGTTCGGTGGGTACGCTGAGAGCATGCGCAAAGACATCACCAAGGCCGAGAGCCGCATCAAAAGCCTGCGCCAGCAAGTGGACATGGCCAAGGCTCGCGACAGCGTGCAAAAGGCCCAGGTCAGTGCCTCGATTGCCAGCGGCGGAGCCAACGGCAAGCTGGAAACCGCGGTCGGTACGCTCAATCGCTTGCAGGCCAAGCAGCAGCAACGTGCCGCTGAGCTGCAAGCCCAGGATGAACTGGCTGAAGCGTCGACGGGGACAGACCTGGAACGCAAACTGCGCGATGCCGGCATCACGCCGAACGAAGGCAGTGCCAATGCGATTCTGGAGCGCTTGAAGCAAAAGTCGGCTGAGTAATCAACGCAGGTCAGTTAAGCCTGCAACTCTGTGGCGAGGGAGCTTGCTCCCGCTGGGCTGCGCAGCAGTCCTGTTTTTGGGGCCGCTCCGCGCCCCAGCGGGAGCAAGCTCCCTCGCCACAGTGGCAGTGCCCTTCTTTTGTATGTTGAGGTCAGGATGAACGCCTTGAACGGTTTCAAGACAATCGCAGGCCTGGCCCTCTTCATGGTCGCGCTGCAACTGCTCAATGTGGCCACCGGTTACAGCCTCATGGCGTTCGGGCTAATCCCCAGAACGCTGCAAGGCCTGTTCGGCATCCTCACTTCACCGTTTTTACACGCTTCCTTCGGCCACCTGAGCGCCAACCTGATTGCCTTTTTGGTCTTGGGCTCCCTGGTCATGATCGAAGGGGTCAACCGGTTCATTACCGTCAGTGCCATCGTCATTCTGCTGGGTGGCTTGTTGGTCTGGCTGTTTGGTTTTTCAGGCGTACACGTCGGCGCCAGCGGCTGGGTGTTCGGGCTATGGGCCTACCTGCTGTCTCGCGCCTGGTTCCACAGAAGCTGGGGCAACCTGCTAACCGCCGCTGTCGTGGCTTTGCTGTATGGCGGGCTGATCGTGGGCTTCCTTCCCCGGCAGGGCGTTTCCTTCGAAGGGCATCTGTTTGGTGCGCTCGCCGGATTTATTGCAGCCAAGGTACTTCTATCCACGCCGCGCAGCGGGTTTAATGCCGGGTGAACGCACTTGAGCATCCAGACATCGAGGCGATGCTGTCGTCAGGATTCAAGTACCCAGGGAGCCAGGGGCTAAATGTCGATTTTCCTTTTGTTACGCATGTACGCCTCGTCGCTCTTTCACCGCTTCGGTTGGGCAGGGCTGATCGTTGCCTTGGGTGTCCACTTGAGCACGGCTTATCTGGGCCTGGTGTTGCTGGGCGAACAACACCTCACCGCCCTCGCCACGTTTATCTACTTCTATCTCACCACCACACTCACCGTCGGCTATGGCGACCTCGCACCGCAGACCTCGGCGGGGCGAATTTTCGTGGCGGCCTGGGTCATGCTCGGGGGCATTGCGCTGCTCACGGCAGCCATCGGCAAAACCACCAGCAGTGTTATCGATGCATGGAGAAAAGGCATGAAGGGCAAAGGTGATTTCACCGGCAAGGTCGGCCATACCGTGCTGATCGGCTGGGAGGGCGCGTCCAGCGAACGGGTGATTGAATTATTGCTGCAAGACGAAACCTCGAACGACAACCTGATCGTGATCTGCGATTGCAGCCTTGAAGAAAACCCGATGCCGGGCAAAGCGGCGTTCATCCGCGGCGAAAGCCTATCCTCCACCGCACTGTTGCTGCGTGCCGGTGTGCCCGGTGCCGAGCGCGTGCTGGTGCGAACCCCGTCTGACGACCTGACCCTGGCTACCGTGCTGGCGGTGAACCAACTGTGCCCCGTCGGGCATGTGGTTGCCCACTTCAACGAAAGTGAAATCGCAGCACTCGCCAGCTCCTACGCCCCGCGCCTGGAATGCACGTCCAGCATGGCAATCGAAATGCTGGTGCGCGCCTCTCAGGATCCGGGCTCGTCGGTGGTCATCAATGAATTGCTGTGCGTGGGGCAGGGCGCCACCCAGTACCTGATGAAATTGCCCGATGCCTTTGAGGCAACCTTCGGCGAGCTTTACACGCAGATGAAGGAGCGGCACAACGCCACCCTCATCGGCTATCGCGCCCAAGGTATTCAGCAGGCGTCGATCAACCCGCCCAATGCCACACAGGTCAAAGGCGGCGAACTCTTCTACATCGCTTCCACTCGGCTTAAGGAAATCTCCCATGGGATGGCTTAAACAGTTGATGGGGCTTGAGGCCCCAAAAGCCACTACCGACTCGAACCGGGCCGTCAGCCCAAGCCTGCCCACCACCGGCCCGCTGGGCCTGGCACCGGGCAAGGGGGTGATGTTCGACACCACCCTGAAATTGCTGCTCGATGAAAAAACCAACGTGGTGATCCCCGGCTCCCAGGAAATCTGGAGCAACGGCACCATCGACCTCGGCCAGTCCACCTGGCTGTCGCGCTATTACATGAACGACGAAGATTATTGGTTGCAGGTGCACACCACCGGCCAGGTTGCAGGCCAGGTCGAGTCGGTGATTCTGTTCAACTACCTCAGTTACGTCACCATCAGCAGCGAAGCGGAACTGCGCAGGCTGGCGGGCCCACAGAGCCTGATCGGGCTGCCGACTTACACCCACGACGGCGTCGAGTTCTTCCGGGAGTGGGGCAGCGAGGACGGCCAGACCGAACTGGTGGCGATGAGCGAACAGGTCACCAGCCCAGAAGCCACCTACAACGTCGAGCACCGTTCGATGCTATACGCCCGCGACACCGGCCTGACCGACCGTCGAGAGTTCCTGCTGTTCTCCGTCGAAGAAGATGCCGAAGGCACCATCAGCCTGAGCACATCCCTGGGCATTTCGCTGTACACCACCGACCTGACTACGCTCTAAAAAAGGAAGCCGTCCATGCTAGAAGCACTCTCCATCTCCCTCAACAAAGCCGCCGTGCTCGGCTTTGTCCTCTACATCCTGGGGGCTGCGGTACTGTTCGCGCTGTTCCAGTTCATCTACACCCGCATCACCCCGCACAAGGAGTTCGAATTGATCCGTGCGGGCAACACCTCCGCAGCGGTCGCCTTGGGCGGTGCCATTGTCGGTTTCGCCATTCCGGCCAGCAACGTGATTGCCTACTCGATCAACGTTCTCGACTTCATCGTCTGGGCCGTGATCGCCGCCGTCGTCCAACTGCTGGCGTTCCTGCTGACCAGCCTGGTGCTCAAAGGCACGTCCGAGCGCATCAAGAAGGGCGAACTGGCGGCCGGTATCTACGTGGCCGCGGTGGCCATCAGCGTCGGCATGCTGAATGCCGCGTGCATGACGCCCACCTCGAACTGATTGCCCACGGAGCTCCCGATGAAACGAAGCAAGTACGTCCAGCTGTCGCTGGCAGCGTCGGTCGCCATGGCGATATCCGGCTGTGGCCCAACGGAAAAAACCTACGACCTGCAAAAGAAGTACAACTTCCAATCGGTACAGCAATGCGCCGATGAAAAGCTCCCGGTGGACGTCTGCTCGGACGCCTACATGACGGCCATGGCTGAGCATCGCCGCATAGCGCCGGTGTATGACAGCCAGGCCGATTGCGACGCCGACTTTGTCGCTGACTGGTGCCAGCAAGACTCCACCGGCAAATTCATCCCGCGCTTGGGCGGTTTCGAACTGACCGCCGAAGGCCAGGTGACCCAATCCCAAGTCGACGCTGCCAATGCGCAAGCGGCCAACGCTCAGGCCAGCGGCGGCTCAGGCTTCTCTACCAGCAGCCTGCTGACCGGCTTGCTGATCGGCAACATGCTGAGCAACAACCGCAACAGCTACCGTTCGGAACCGGTGTACCGCTATCGCGATGATCGCGGCAACTACGGTAACTCGACGCTCAACCAACGCGTGTCCAACGGGGCGACCTTTGGCCGTTCCAACCAAGCCCGCTACGGCAGCAGCAATTACACCAGCACGCTGCGCTCTTCCACCCAGTCGAGTTCCGTTTCATCGGCCACCTCCCGCGGCGGCTTCGGCAGCAAAGCCAGCGCACGCAGCGGCTGGGGCGGCGGGTCGAGCAGCTAAGGAAACCGGCCATGAAGAAGATCCAATGCGCAGAGCGTCATGACTGGAAACATACCGCCGAGAGCCTCGGCTTCCTGTTCCATACCATCGACGGCGAACCCTACTGGGACGAAAGCGCGTACTACCAGTTCACGCTCAAGCAAATCGAGCGCGACCTCGAAGACCCGACCACCGAGCTCCATGACATGTGCATGGACCTCGTCGCCCGCGTGGTCCACAGCGAAGAACTGCTTGAACGCCTGAGCATCCCCGCGCCGTTCTACGACATGATCCGCACCTCATGGCTCGAAGGCCACCCGCACCTGTACGGGCGCATGGACTTCTCCTACAACGGCAGCGGGCCCGCCAAGTTGCTGGAGCTCAACTACGACACCCCCACCAGCCTCTACGAAGCAGCCGCGTTTCAGTGGGGCTGGCTGGAACAATGCATCGAACGCGGCCTGCTGCCCAAGCACGCCGACCAGTTCAATAGCATCGACACCAAACTGCACCAGGCCTTCGCCCAACTGCAGGTCAACCAGCCGTTCTACTTCGCTTCGATGAAAGACTCGGTCGAAGACAAAGGCACCACCGACTACCTGCGCCTGGTCGCCGAAAAGGTCGGCATCGAATCGCGGCACATCGACATCGAAGACATCGGCCTGACCAGCGAGGGCCGCTTCGTCGACCTTGAAGATCGCTGGATCCCCCACCTGTTCAAACTGCACGCCTGGGAGTTCATCTTCCACGAACCCTTTGGTGCCGCGATTGCCCAGAGCGACACACAGTTCTTCGAGCCCGCGTGGAAATCCATTATTTCCAACAAAGGCATCCTGCCGCTGCTGTGGGAATTCAACAAAGGCCACCCCAACCTGCTCGCGTCCCACCTGGATACCGACCCAGGTAAAGCCGTGCCCAAGGGCTGGGTGCGCAAACCGTTCTTCTCCCGGGAAGGCGCCAACATCGAACTGCAAACCGCCGACGGCCTGATCGTAAAAGAAGACGGCCCCTACACGGATGCGCCCTTCATCCTTCAAGAGTTCGCACCGCTGCCAAAATTTGGTGACAGCTACACGCTGATCGGCTCTTGGGTCATTGGCGACCAGGCCGCCGGCATCGGCGTGCGCGAGGACAATAGTTTGATCACCAAGGACTCGAGCCGGTTTCTGCCGCACTTGATCTTGGATTAAGGAAATCTGACGGGGTCCTGATTTAGGCTGAACAGAACCATTCGCCCATAAAAAAGCCTGCGCTTAAAGGCAGGCTTTTGTGATGCTCGGCTGGTTTACTTCTGATGAGCTGTCAGCGCCGCATACCCATTCATCAAATTGCGATAGTTAGGAATCCGCTGGGACAACAAATTCCCCAGCCCTTCGATATCGTTGCGCCAGTCGCGGTGCAACTCACACGCCACCGAGAACCAGTTCATCAACTGCGCACCGGCCTGCGTCATCCGGCTCCACGCCGCCTGCTGCACGGTGGTATTGAACGTGCCCGACGCATCCGTCACCACAAACACCTCAAAGCCTTCTGCCAGCGCCGACAAGGTCGGGAACGCCACACACACATCCGTCACCACACCGGCAATGATGATCTGCTTACGCCCGGTGGCCTTGATCGCCTTGACGAAATCCTCGTTGTCCCAGGCGTTGATCTGACCAGGGCGAGCGATATATGGCGCGTCCGGGAACATCTCCTTCAGTTCTGGAACCAGCGGGCCGTTAGGGCCTTGCTCGAAACTGGTGGTGAGGATGGTCGGCAAGTTGAAGAACTTGGCCAGGTCAGCCAGGGCCAGCACGTTGTTCTTGAACTCGTTGGGGGAGAAATCCTGCACCAGGGAGATCAGGCCGGTCTGGTGGTCGACCAGCAGAACAATGGCGTCGTCTTTGTTCAAGCGGTTGTAGGTTGGAGCGCTCATGGTTGAATCCTTTTTTGTTTAGGTTGGTTGGGCGTTGCGTTCAACATGGGCACAGATTAATGGGTGGGTGATGAGGGATAAATCGGGTGGGATGAGTCTTACTGTCAACTTAAAGCGGACAATGGTTAGCGCCCGATTTATGGCCTCCGGGTTGCTGTGCAGAACAGGAGTGAATTGCCTGATTTTGAGTAGCCAGCAGGTCCGATCCCTTTCCTTTGCAGGACGTTTCCGAGAGAATCCCAACCGCTTGCGCCAGTGGAATTGGGTGACTAGGCTGCTGACCGTCACTGCTAATTCAGTGATCGGGTTTAGTCGCCCGGATTCGATTGGCGCATAAGCAACTCATGAGTCAGGCACCCCATCGCCTGCATCTTATGGTGGCTGTGCGCAGGGCACCTTCGGGTGCGCCGGGTTCCAATCGACCGGTCGACTAACCTGCGCACAGCTGCCACCTTTCGTTTAGTCGCGTAAATGGCAGCTTCAAATTATCGATTGGAGTTTTGCTATGGATAACGTTGTTTCGGATTCGCCGTCGTCAGGCGCAACCAACCCATTCACGGTCAATGAAGAACTGAGCTTCGAGGATGCCTGGGTGCAGGTGGCTGAGTTGCTGCATTGTGCGCTGGCTACGTCGCAAGTGATCGGCGAGTCAGTGGCTGCGCCGCAAAGGGCGGTGATGCATTTGGTGGAGATGGCGAAGATGGTGGCGGATAGGGCGGTGGAGTGTTTGCAGCCCAGGTGAGGTGACATTGGCATTGAGTCAGCAAGGTGCTGATTCAATGCCGCACTGGCTGCCTGCTCATTTACCGCATTCATGTCGCTATCTGGCATCTTTGGCGACACGTTTTACCTTCATGTCGTTATTGGCGACATATCAACACATCCTCTTATCATTTGAGCAGCGGCCTGTTGCCCAACTTCGCTTGTCGCCAGCACGGCGCGCGACGGTGTATTGCGTGTTCAGCAGACATTAAAAAGCCGGCTTGTGGCCGGCTTTTCGGGGACTGCCTCAGCTTGTTTTTGACAAACCTCACCAGCCTTCAAATCGCTCAGCCCACATTGCGTCAGGCTGAATAGTAGGGGCATCCGCGGGAACTCCTCCGCTTCGCCAGCAGGGAATCAGCTAAAAGCGACCCCTGCCAAATGTGCGGCGCATGATACCCACATTCACTTCAGTTGCCCACCTCCGGTTCCGACTTAGAGCCTTCCCAGCCCAGCAAGTGTTCATCCAGGGGCACCGGTGGGCGGCGGTTGTTGAGGGTGGACCACCAGAATACCCAGCCGACGATCTTGAAGCTTTGTTCGAAGCGTTCCTCGTGGTTGAGGTATTCGTCCGGGTGTTCGCTGGCGTTGTGGCTGCGCATGCGCAGGCCGCCGCCAGGGCGGTTGTAGAGGTATTTGATGCGCAGCATGCCGTCGTGTTCGACGGCGTAGATTTCGCCATCGATGATTTGGGTGCGGCCTCGGTCGATGGCGAGGCTGGCGCCTTGTTGGATGATGTCGATCATGCTGTTGTCGACCATGTAGGCGCCTACGGCGCGGTCGGGGTTTACGTTGAGTGTTTCCAGGCTGTGCAGGGAGACGCGGATGCGTTCGGTTGAGGTGAAGGTGGGGTGGAGAGGGATCTCCACGTCGGTTTTTTCCGGGCGGCAGGCGGGGCCTGTGAGGTATTTGCCTGTGTCTTCGCGGGCGGTTGCAATCCTTGCGGTGGGGCCTTCCAACAGGTAGTTGGCGGGTGGGTGTTTGGGGCCTTTGCCGTCGCTTAACCAGCGACTTGAGACGCACAGCAACTCTGCGATCTCGTTGAGTCGGCCCATGGGGACGCCGCGTTTGAACCAGTTGTTCACGTGCTGAGGCGTGACGCCGCGGTTCTTGGCGAAGTCGGAGGCGGAAAGATGAACTTCCCGTAGTAGCGCTTTTAAACGATCACCTGATGTATTCATAAACGCAGAGTTTACTGGCCGGAAAGTCTAATCAAATAAACCATGCGTTGATTTGCAGTTGTAGGATTTGGCTTAGTTGTGGCTGGATCTTTCAGGTATGCAACTTAGTTAAACGTCTCAAATAAACATTGAACTTGATGTTTAATCCGCCCCATAAAAAAGCCCCGAATTAACGGGGCTCTTTTATTTGCCGTGGCAATGAGGCGCGGGTATCAGCCTTTGTAGGCGGCAACCGACTTCATGATCTCGGCGCGGGCGGCGTCTGCGTTGCCCCAACCGTCGATCTTCACCCATTTACCTTTTTCGAGGTCTTTGTAGTTCTCGAAGAAGTGCTTGATCTGTTCCAGCAGCAGTGGCGGCAGGTCGGTGTATTCTTTCACGTCCACGTACAGCTGCGACAGCTTGTCGTGTGGCACTGCGATGACTTTGGCATCGCCGCCGCCGTCGTCGGTCATGTTCAGGATGCCAACTGGGCGCGCACGGATAACCGAGCCTGGGGTGACCGGGTAAGGGGTCACCACCAGCACGTCGAGGGGGTCACCGTCGTCAGCCAGGGTGTTAGGGATAAAACCGTAGTTGGCCGGGTAGAACATCGGGGTGGCCATGAAACGGTCAACGAACAGGCAGTCGCTGTCTTTGTCGATTTCGTATTTGATCGGCGCGTGGTTGGCCGGAATTTCGATGGCGACGTAGATGTCGTTCGGCAGGTCTTTGCCAGCCGGAATCTTGCTGTAGCTCATTGGGCGTTGCCCCCGTTAGTTGGCCATAGGACATGGCCGGATTGGCCTAAAAGTGGCGGCGATTATAGGCATATTCTGACGCCGATGCCATGCGCCAAGCGTCGTACGGTCATTCGCCCTGTGGCGAGTAGCGCGGGTCGCAGGCTTGCAGTTGAGTCAGGCGGGCCAGGGGATCCTGGCGATAAAAGCGGCTGAGTTGGGCGTACACCTGTGGATAACTATTGGCCAGTAAATCCGGGGCGCTGAAGAAATATTCACTGGTGACGGCAAAGAATTCCGCCGGGTTTTCCGCAGCGTAGGGGTCTAACTCGGTCTCGGCGTCCGGGTTGGCGTCCAATTGGCGGTTGAGGTCATCGAAGGCGCCTTGCATGATGCTGGCCCAGTCTTGCACGCGCATGTCGTGGTGCAGGGGCGGCAGGCCGTTGGCGTCGCCGTTGAGCATGTCCAGCTTGTGCGCCAGTTCGTGGATGACCAGGTTGTAGCCTTCCCATTGGCCGCTGGCGAGCACGCCGGGCCAGGCGAGGATCACCGGGCCTTGTTGCCAGGCTTCGCCGCTGTGTTCGCCGTCCCACTCGTGTTCGACGCCGCTGGCATCGCGATGGCGTTGCGGGCTGAGGAAGTCGTCGGGGTACAGCACGATCTCATGAAAGCCTTGGTACCAGTCGAGGTCGCCCAGGTTCATCAGCGGCAATTGCGCCTGGGCGGCGAGCAGCAGGCGTTGTTCCTGGTGCAGTTCGACGCCGGGCAGGGCGGTGAGGTGTTTTTCGCTGAGGAACACCACGCAGGCTTCGCGCAGCCACTGGTCTTGCTCCGGCGTAATGCCGTCAAGGAAGGTCAGGTGGTGGCGCACCCGTTGCCAGGTGTCATCGGCAATCGGGTGCTTGGCCAGCAGGCGCCGGCGACGCCAGGCGCTGAAGGACCACACGGGCGGTCAGTGTGGGTTGGCTTCGGAGGACGTGCGGCCAAAGCGGCTGCGCACTACGCCAATAATCATCGGCACCAGGGACAGCAGGATGATGAACACCACCAGCAGCGACAGGTTCTTCTTGATAAAAGGCACGTTGCCGAAGAAGTAACCCAAGGTCACCAGGCCGCCGACCCACAGGATGGTGCCCAGTACGCTGAAGCCGAAGAAGCGCGGATACGGCATCTTGGCCACGCCGGCGACGAACGGCGCGAAGGTACGCAGGATCGGCAGGAAGCGCGCCAGGGTCACGGTCTTGCCGCCGTGCTTGTCGTAGAAGTCGTGGGTTTTTTGCAGGTAGTCGCGGCGGAAGATTTTCGAGTTCGGGTTGCTGAACAAGCGCTCGCCCGCCGTTCGTCCGATCACATAGTTGGTGCTGTCGCCGAGGATGGCCGCCAGCATCAGCAGGCCGGCCAGCAAGACAGGGTCCATACCGCCGCCGGCCGCTACGGCACCGGCGATAAACAGCAAGGAGTCGCCCGGCAGGAAGGGCATGACCACCAGGCCGGTTTCGCAAAAAATCACCAGGAACAGAATGGCGTAGATCCACGGACCGTAATTGGTTACCAGCATGTCGAGGTAGACGTCGAGATGCAGGATAAGGTCGAGCGGGTTGAAATCCATGGATGGCACCTGTGTGAATAGCCCGACTCAGCGGGCTTGTGCGGAAGCTCAGGTAATAAGGCTACAAGTAACTGTCGCGGTTCTTACAACCCTGAAAGGTCGGCATTATACGGATTGAGAGGTGAAAAGCGTGTGGCTTTTGTAGCGGGGAGTGTCGCGAAATTGTGAAGGGGTTGGGCTTCAAGCCCGTCGCCGGACCCAATGTGGGAGCTGGCTTGCCTGCGATAGCGGTGGGTCAGTATGAGAAGTGCTCGCTGACACTCCGCCATCGCAGGCAAGCCAGCTCCCACAAGGATATTGCGGTGTTTGGCTTACCGGTTTTCAGTCTTCGTTGATCGGCAACACGTAGTTTTTGAATTCGGTGTCTTCGCGAAACCCAATCGACTCATAGGTCTTCTGCGCCACCTCGTTATCGCTGCTGGTCGATACCCGCAACCGCACCGCGTGGGTGTCCTTGGCCATTTTCTTGGCCGTGCGCATCAGGTTGTCCGCCACCAGTTGCCGGCGTGCGTCCTCGGCCACATAGATGTCGTTGAGGATCCACACCCGCTTGAGCGACAGCGAAGAAAAACTCGGGTACAGCTGGCAAAAGCCCAGCAGCCGCTTGTCGTCATCGTCAGCCAGGGCCAGGTAGATCACCGACTCCTTGCGCCGCAGGCGCTTTTCCAGAAAAGCCCGTGACGAGTCCGGGAACGGCAAGGCCCCGTAGAACTCGCGGTATTTGACGAACAACGGGGTCAACAGGTCCAGGTGTTCCAGGGTCGCTTGAGTAATCCGCATGCCAGGCCTCAACTTCCAAATGGGTATGACCACACGAGCGGCCGTGACTCGATGCTGCCTAATGACGCCAAAAAGCGCAATCGTACCGCTATCGGTCATCCGCCGGGCTGAGCAGGAAATTGCCTTTCATCAGGTCCGGGTCGTCCGATTCGAGGGTCTGAACCTGTGCCTCATCCTTGAGATTAACCCCCGACAACTGCCGGCGACACGCCTCTCGCATCAAGTACAGCAAGCGATGGGCCGCCATGCCATAACTTAAGCCCTCCAGCCGCACATTGGAGATGCAGTTGCGATAGGCATCGGTGAGGCCGACCTTGGGGTTGTAGGTGAAATACAGGCCCAGGCTGTCCGGCGAGCTGAGCCCCGGCCGTTCGCCGATCAGGATCACCACCATCTTGGCGCCCAGTAGCTGCCCGATTTCATCGGCTACCGCCACGCGGCCTTGCTCCACCAGAATCACCGGTGACAAGGACCAGCCTTCGGCGTGGGTCTGTTCTTCCAGGCGCGCCAGAAATGGCGCTGTGTGTTTATGCACCGCCAGTGCCGACAGGCCATCGGCTACCACGATGGCCAAGTCCACCCCATCGGGCTGGGCCGAGGCGTAGTCGCGCAGCGTCTGAGCCGACTCATCGCTCAAGCGTCGCCCCAGGTCCGGGCGTTGCAGGTACATGTGCCGGTCTGTGGCGGCGCTGTGCAGCAACAGGCTGTCTCGGCCACGTTCGGCCAATTGGCGGCTGAGGCCGGTGTGATCGAACGGCAAATGCACCGCGTCCCGCGCCTGGGCGTGGGCAAACTGGAAGTCCAGTTGGGCGTTGGTGGGAAGGCTGGTACCGGTGCGGCCCAGGGCAATACGCGCCGGGGTGAGGCGGCGCAGTTCCAGCCACGGGTTGTCAGGCAATTCTGGTTGCACAGTCGGCTCCTTCATCCCAATTGCGCCAAGGCGTGGCGGAAGGCCGGTGGCAGGCTGTTGCCAAAATGCACCTTGCCATCAGCCTGCGTGAAGATGCCCATTTTCGCCAGCCACTGCTCGAACTCCGGCGCCGGTTTTAAACCCAATGTTTGCCGGGCGTACAGGGCGTCATGGAACGAGGTGGTCTGATAGTTGAGCATGATGTCATCGGAGCCGGGGATGCCCATGATGAAGTTGATGCCGGCCACGCCGAGCAGGGTCAGCAGGGTGTCCATGTCGTCCTGGTCGGCTTCGGCGTGATTGGTGTAGCAGATGTCGCACCCCATGGGCACGCCGAGCAGCTTGCCGCAGAAGTGGTCTTCAAGGCCCGCGCGGATAATCTGCTTGCCGTTGTACAGGTACTCCGGGCCGATAAAACCGACCACGGTGTTCACCAGAAACGGCTTGAAGTGCCGCGCCACGGCGTAGGCACGGGTTTCACAGGTTTGCTGGTCGACGCCAAAGTGCGCATTGGCCGACAAGGCGCTGCCCTGGCCGGTTTCGAAGTACATCAGGTTCTGGCCCAGGGTGCCGCGCTTGAGGCTCAAGCCCGCGTCATAACCTTCCTGCAGCACGTTCAGGTTGATCCCGAAACTGGCATTGGCCGCTTCGGTACCGGCAATCGACTGAAACACCAGGTCCAGGGGGACGCCGCGGTTGATCGCTTCGATGGAGGTGGTGACGTGGGTCAGCACGCAGGCCTGGGTGGGGATTTCGTAGCGCTGGATGATCGCGTCGAGCATCTCCAGCATGGCGCAGATCGAGGCGATGCTGTCGGTGGCCGGGTTGATGCCGATCATGGCGTCGCCGTTGCCGTACAGCAGGCCGTCGAGAATGCTCGCGGCGATGCCGGCCGGTTCGTCGGTGGGGTGGTTGGGCTGCAAGCGGGTGGACAAGCGCCCACGCAGGCCCAGAGTGCCGCGAAATTGGGTGACCACGCGGATCTTTTGCGCCACCAGCACCAGGTCTTGCACGCGCATGATCTTGGACACGGCCGCGGCCATTTCCGGTGTCAGCCCTGGCGCCAAGGCGCGTAGGGCATGTTCATCGGCCGCGTCGCTGAGCAGCCAGTCGCGCAGGCCGCCGACGGTGAGGTGGCTGACCGCTGCAAACGCCTGTTTATCGTGGGTGTCGATGATCAGCCGGGTGACTTCATCGCTTTCATAAGGAATCAATGCTTCCTGCAGGAAGTGCTTGAGCGGGATATTTGCCAGCGCCATCTGCGCCGCCACACGCTCACCGTCATTCTGCGCGGCGACACCGGCGAGGAAGTCCCCGGAGCGTGCCGGGCTGGCCTTGGCCATCACGTCCTTGAGGCTGTCGAAGCGGTAGGTTTGAGCACCCACCGCGTGGGAAAAGCTTGCCATACAGTGTCTCCTTGATGACGCGGGCCTGCTGTGTGCAAGGCGCCGCGTCGAGGTTTTCGGCAGTTAGTGCAAGGCGGCCTCTGCGGCCTGGATCGCCGCGAATTCCTCTTCCGGCGTGCCTGCTACCAAGTGATGCCGGCTGTAGAAAGCAAAGTAAGCAATTAATACTCCATAGATGATCGCCGCGCCAATCACCACGCGCGGGTCCACCAGAAAGCCCGCCACCACGGCCACGCAGGCCAGCACCAGCGCCACACCCGAGGTGAAGATGCCACCGGGCGTGCGGTATGGCCGCTCCATTTTAGGGCGACGGATGCGCAGGGTGATGTGGGCGGCCATCATCAACACGTAGGAAATCGTGGCGCCAAACACCGCCACCAGAATCAACAAGTCACCCTGGCCGGTCAGCGACAGGCCAAAGCCGATAATCCCAGGGATCACCAGGGCCAATACCGGCGCCTTGCTCTTGTTGGTCTCGGACAATTTGCGCGGCAGGTAACCGGCACGGGACAAGGCAAAGATCTGCCGCGAATAGGCATAGATAATCGAGAAAAAGCTCGCGATCAAACCCGCCAGCCCGACCAGGTTGACGAAGCCGCCCATCCAGGTGGAACCGCCGTAGGATAAGGCCAGCGCTTCAACCAGGGGGTTGCCGGATTTGATCAGCGCGTAAGTCCCCGCACCGCCCGGCGCGATCACCAGGATCAACAGGGCAAAACTGGTCAGCACCACAATCGCGCCAATCAGCCCGCGCGGCAGGTCGCGCTTGGGGTTCTTGGTTTCTTCAGCGGCCAGCGGCACGCCTTCCACCGCCAGGAAAAACCAGATGGCATAAGGGATCGCGGCCCACACGCCGACGTAGCCGAACGGCAGGAAGCTGCTGGCGCCCTTGGCCTCGGTCACGGGTATATCGAGCAGGTTGGCGACGTTGAAGTGCGGCACCATCGACACCAGGAACACGCCGAGGGCGATCGCGGCGACGGCGGTGATCACAAACATCAGCTTCAAGGCTTCACCCACACCAAAAATGTGGATGCCGATAAAGATGATGTAGAACGCCAGGTAAATCATCCAGCCGCCAATGCCGAACAGCGACTCACAATAGGCGCCGATAAACACCGCGATGGCGGCGGGCGCGATGGCGTATTCGATAAGGATGGCAGTGCCGGTGAGGAACCCGCCCCAGGGGCCGAAGGCGCTGCGGGCAAAACCGTAGCCACCGCCAGCCGTGGGGATCATGGAAGACAACTCGGCCAGGGAAAAGCACATGCACAGGTACATGGTGGCCATCAGCAAAGTAGCGAGGAACATGCCGCCCCAACCGCCCTGGGCTAGGCCGAAGTTCCAGCCGGCGTAGTCTCCGGAAATAACATAGGCGACGCCCAGGCCAACCAGTAGTACCCAGCCGGCGGCGCCTTTTTTCAGTTCGCGTTGTTGAAAGTAATCGGTGCCGACTTTTTCGAAGTCGACAGAAGAACCAGTGGGTTCGCTAGGCATGGGAAGTACCTTCCATTCTTATTGTTTTTGACTCGGCGTCTATGTGCCGAACGAGGTAGCAATTGCTTGTGATATCAAGTGTGGGAGCTGGCTTGCCTGCGATAGCGGCCTGTCAGTTACCCCTTGTTTGGCTGATACACGCCGGTAATGTAGGAGCGAGCAAGCTCGCTCCTACAGTGACGGTTGTTGCCTCGGTGGGGTTAGAAAAAGCCCAGCGGATTAATGTCGTAGCTCACCAGCAAGTTCTTGGTCTGCTGGTAGTGATCCAACATCATCTTGTGGGTTTCACGGCCCACACCAGACTTCTTGTAACCGCCAAACGCGGCATGCGCCGGGTACAGGTGGTAGCAGTTGGTCCACACGCGGCCAGCCTTGATGGCCCGGCCCATGCGGTAGGCGCGGTTGATGTCGCGGGTCCACAGGCCTGCGCCCAGGCCGAACTCGGTGTCATTGGCAATCGCCAGGGCTTCGGCTTCGTCCTTGAAGGTGGTGATGCTCACCACCGGGCCGAAGATTTCTTCCTGGAACACACGCATGTCGTTGGTGCCCTTGAGCAGGGTCGGCTGGATGTAATAGCCGGTGGCCAGGTCGCCCGTGAGCTTCTCGACCTTGCCGCCCGTAAGCAATTGCGCGCCTTCACCCTTGGCGATTTCCAGGTAGGACAGGATCTTGTCGAACTGCTGCTCGGACGCCTGGGCGCCGACCATGGTGTCGGTGTCCAGCGGGTCGCCACGCTTGATCGATTCGACCTTCTTCATCACCACTTTCATGAAGTCGTCGTAGATCGACTCTTCCACTAGTGCACGGGAAGGGCAGGTGCACACTTCGCCCTGGTTGAAGAACGCCAGCACCAGGCCTTCGGCGGCTTTTTCGATGAATGCAGGTTCCGCTTTCATGATGTCGGCGAAGAAGATGTTCGGCGACTTGCCGCCCAGCTCGACCGTGGACGGAATGATGTTCTCCGCCGCCGCATGCATGATGTGCGAGCCCACAGGCGTTGAGCCGGTAAAGGCGATCTTGGCAATGCGCTTGCTGGTGGCGAGGGCTTCGCCGGCTTCCTTGCCAAAACCGTGCACCACGTTCAGCACGCCTGGCGGCAGCAGGTCGCCGATCAGTTCCATCAGCACGCTGATGCCCAGCGGCGTTTGCTCGGCGGGCTTGAGCACCACGCAGTTACCGGCGGCCAGGGCTGGCGCGAGTTTCCACGCGGCCATCAGCAGCGGGAAGTTCCACGGGATGATCTGGCCGACCACGCCCAGCGGTTCGTGGAAGTGGTAGGCGGCGGTGAGTTCGTTGATTTCGGCGCTGCTGCCTTCCTGGGCGCGGATGCAGCCGGCGAAGTAGCGGAAGTGGTCGGCGGCCAGGGGGATGTCGGCGTTGAGGGTTTCACGCACGGCCTTGCCGTTGTCCCAGGTTTCGGTGATGGCCAGCAGTTCGAGGTTTTGCTCGATGCGGTCGGCGATTTTCAGCAGCACCAGCGAACGGTCCTGGGCCGAGGTTTTGCCCCAGGCGTCCGCGGCGGCGTGGGCGGCGTCCAGCGCCTTGTCGATGTCTTTGGCGGTAGAACGCGGGAAGTCGGCAATCGGCTTGCCGTTGACCGGCGAGGTGTTGGAGAAGTAGTTGCCATCGACTGGCGCCACGAATTCGCCGCCGATGTAGTTGCCGTATTTGGCCTTGAACGAAACGATGGCGCCTTCAGTACCGGGGTGTGCATAACGCATGGTGAGCATCTCCTGCTTTTATGTTTATTGGAGTACAGCGCGGCAAGCGCGTTATAAAGCGTAGAGCAAAGGTTGGGCCACTGCTGTGCGGGCCAGCAAAATCAATGGGTTGGGCTTTGTCGCAAGGCGGTGCCGTGACAGGTGTGGTACAGGCGTGGTGACAGTTTGTGCCATAAGCGGTACAGCCTGTGACCGGTGGGTCGGGCCGGGATTGCAAAGGCCCAATGGCTGGGGGATGCTGGGCGTTCTCACGCAGGGAGAATAATAAGAACATGCATAACGATCATTTCAGCCGCCATGCCCAGCAAGTCCTGACCGTCACCCGGGGCCAAGAGCTTTCCCAGGGGCCTGGCAGCGACCCGTCCATCGCCCGCTCCTGGCTGCGCTGTGTGGAGGACTACCACCTCGACCCGGCGCTGACCATCGCGCCCACCGTGCTCGAACACGGGCGCCTGCTGGAAAGTCGCGAACGCCTGCGCCAAGTGCTGCACATCGCTGGCAGTGAGATGAACAGCCTGCATCAACAGCTTTCCGGCGCCGGGCATGCAGTGCTGCTCACCGATGCGCGTGGGGTGATCCTCAACTGTGTCACCGCGCCGTCGGAGCGCAAGATCTTCGAGCGCGCTGGCTTATGGCTGGGCGCTGACTGGAGCGAAGCCTGCGAAGGCACCAACGGCATCGGCACCTGCCTGGTGGAACGGCAGTCGTTGACGATCCACCGTGACGAACACTTTCGCGGCCGCCATACCGGGCTGACCTGTTCGGCCAGCCCGGTGTTCGACCCTCATGGTGAATTGCTGGCGGTGCTGGATGTGTCTTCGGCCCGCGAAGCCGTGTCGCGCCAGAGCCAGTTCCACACCATGGCGTTGGTGAACCTGTCGGCCAAGATGATCGAAAGTTGCTATTTCCTGCGTCACTTCGAACATCACTGGCTGTTGCGTTTTCACCTGCAGGCCGAGTCGGTAGGGTTGTTCAGCGAGGGCTTGCTGGCGTTCGATGGCGAAGGGCGCATTTGTGCGGTCAACCAGAGCGCCCTGAACCTGTTGGGGCAGTTGCGCGGCGGTTTGGTGGGCCAGCCGGTGGAAGCGTTTTTCGACTGTTCCCTGGACCAGTTGCTGGGGCGGGCCAGCGCGAACGCCACGGCCAGTTGGCCGCTGCGCACCCGCGAGGGTCGGTCTCTGTTTGCAGCGCTGCGAGGCCAGCCGCGCAGTGCGCCGGCCCCTATCTTCAAGCCGCAGGCGCTACGGCCTTTGGGTATCTGCCTGGGCGACCCGGCGTTGCAAAATGAGCTGCGCAAGGCCTCGCGAGTGTTTGAGCGCGACGTGCCCTTGCTGATCAACGGTGAAACCGGCTGTGGTAAAGAAGCCTTCGCCAAGGCCGTTCATCAATCCAGCCAGCGGGGTGACAAGGCCTTTGTCGCACTGAACTGTGCGGCGATTCCAGAAAACCTGATCGAGAGCGAATTGTTTGGCTATCGCGCCGGCAGTTTCACCGGCGCCCTTAAAGAAGGTATGCGCGGCAAGCTGCAACAGGCCGATGGCGGCACGCTGTTTCTCGATGAAATCGGCGACATGCCCCTGGCGCTGCAAACCCGCCTGTTAAGGGTGCTGGAAGACCGCCTGGTGGTGCCTATCGGTGGTGAACCCCAAGCCGTGAACGTGCGCATCATCAGCGCCACGCACCGCAATTTGCTGGAGCGTGTGGCCGATGGCAGCTTTCGCGAAGACCTGTATTACCGCCTGAACGGCTTGGAAGTGGCGCTGCCGCCGTTGCGCGAACGCACTGACAAGTCGCAACTGTTGGACTTCCTCCTGGCGCAAGAGGCGGGCACCGAGCAGGTGGTGCTGGACGAGCCTGCGCGCCAAGCCTTGCTAACATTCCAATGGCCGGGAAACC
The DNA here is from genome assembly GCF_009935965.1 of Pseudomonas sp. L13. Taxonomy (NCBI): domain Bacteria; kingdom Pseudomonadati; phylum Pseudomonadota; class Gammaproteobacteria; order Pseudomonadales; family Pseudomonadaceae; genus Pseudomonas; species Pseudomonas sp. L13. The sequence continues at coordinate 59,757 of NZ_QODJ01000024.1, read as the reverse complement.
TGCGGCAGTTGCGTACGGTGTTGCGCACAGTAGTGGCGCTTTGTGAGGGCGGGCGAGTCGGGCTTGAGGACTTGCCGGCGCTGATTCGACAGGTGCGGCCCCAGGGGGAGAGGGTGGATGCGCCGTGCGCCTCGCCGCTGGAGAGCGCCGAGCGCCAGGCATTACTCGATGCGTTGGCGCAGCAGCGCTGGCATATGAGCCATGTGGCTGAACAGTTGGGCGTCAGTCGCAATACGCTGTACCGCAAGTTACGCAAACATGGGATTTCACGTGAGGTTATGCATTAGGGGCGCGACAGTTGTCGGAATAACTCAGTTATTGCGGACTGCTCGTTTTTCGTCCCACGTGATTTAAGGTTTTTTATCGCTCTACGCACTCACGTCGTCCCGGAACGTGGCGCGTTGTTTTAAGCACTGATGGAATAAGGGCAAAGCGTTGCTTGCCCTTAATCACAGTCGTTTGAAACTACTAGAGTGACAACACATGAATATTACAAGTCCAATAACTACTCTTGTGCCACAACTCCCTGTTCAACATAACGTTACGTCTATGCCTCAACCGCAACCTTCGGCAATGGATTGGGATGAGCCGGTTGATCAGGCTCAGCCAGAGCACGGCACGCAGCCGTCTGCGCAGGATGAAGGGCAAACGCCGAAGGTGCGCAACAAGCGTTGGGCGCCTTTCGGGCGGTCGATCTCACTGCCGCGAATTCCCCGGCCCACTCCGGCCCCCACGCCATCGGTCAGGGTGCCATCCCCTCCACCCGCGCCATCGACCCGGGTACCGCCTGCCCCGGGCAGCACCATCGCCACCAGGTTCCAGACCGTGCTTGGCGGCAAAAAACCGACGACACCCCCAGACAGCCCTGTTACCAGCCCGACCGCAGGCAGCTCAACCTCGTCAGTCGCAAACAGGTTCAAGTCAGTGCTGGGTAAAGACCCTCATGCACCCACCAGTAGTGGGCCTGTGACGGTAAAACCGGTGGATCCTCCGACAGTCAGTATGGCCGATGTCACCCAGCGTCTTCTGGATGCCGACAGGTTGGTCAAGGCGGGCGTTATTTCCACCTCGCCCTCGACCGGCAAGATGATCAAGGATGCGTTCATCACCGCAGGCGTCAATGGCATGGTCAGTGCGCCGATCAATGTGGGGGCATATGCCGGGTCCGTGGCCGCGGGGGAGGCGATCAAGGGCCAGTATGTGCCGGGGACATTGCCACCACCGCACTTGCCCGGCGTTGCAAAGCCCGAGCCCGCCTCGCAAGCAGATGCCCCATCCACAGCGGATGTTCCAGCGCCTTCGACTACCCCCCATCTGGACCGGGTAGAGAAGGTAGTGGTGCAGTTTGCCAACGTGTTGTACACGCTGGCGGCGGGAAAAGACGATGAAAGGTTTGCCATGAACGACTCCTGGCCCAAGGAGCGCGGGGCTCGGTTGAGTAACCTTGAGCGGATAATGAGCGTTTCAGAGACGCACATGAAGCAAGTGGCGCCGGAGAATGGCGTCAATTTCGAGCCTTATGTAGAGCCGCAAACATCCCCCGGCACCGGCGGTCGTTTAGGCTTGATCGAGCGCCGTTATCGCGCCCTGGAAGAAGTGGCTGACAGAATCATTACGCTGAAAGAGGCTGAAGCCAAAAAAGCCGAGGCCACCGTTTAAGGCAAACCTTTTGCCCGCTGGATCCTGCCGGCGGGCGTTTCGCGCTCAGCTAAAGCGTGCGAACTTTCCCACCCTACGCTAACCTGCCTCGATGTTTACGAGGTCGACTATGCACATTCATATTCTGGGTATCTGCGGTACGTTCATGGGTTCGATGGCGGTTCTGGCCAAAGAGCTGGGCCATCACGTCACGGGCTCCGATGCCAACGTATATCCGCCCATGAGCACGCAGCTACAGGCGCAAGGTATCGAGCTGACCCAAGGCTACGACCCTTCGCAATTCGACCCGGTGCCGGACCTGGTCGTCATCGGCAACGCCATGTCGCGCGGCAACCCGGCGGTGGAATACGTACTGAACAAAGGCTTGCCTTACGTCTCCGGCCCCCAGTGGCTGGCCGACCATGTGCTGCAAGGCCGTTGGGTCCTGGCAGTGGCGGGTACCCACGGCAAGACCACCACCAGCAGCATGCTGGCCTGGGTGCTGGAGCATGCGGGCATGAGCCCGGGTTTTCTGATTGGCGGTGTGCCGCAGAACTTCTCGGTGTCGGCGCGCCTGGGTGAGACACCGTTTTTTGTGATCGAGGCCGATGAGTACGACAGCGCCTTTTTCGACAAGCGCTCCAAGTTCGTCCACTACCGCCCGCGCACGGCGATCCTGAATAACCTTGAGTTCGATCACGCAGATATCTTCCCCGATCTGCCGGCGATCGAGCGGCAGTTCCACCATTTGGTGCGCACCATTCCCAGCGAAGGCCTGGTCATTCATCCCACCACCGAGCCTGCGTTGCAACGTGTGATTGACATGGGCTGCTGGACCCCGGTGCAAACTACCGGCGCGGGCGGGCAGTGGCAGGCCAGGTTGCTCAGCGACGACGGCTCGCGGTTTGAAGTGCTGTTCGAAGGCCAGGCCCAAGGCATCGTCGACTGGGGCATGACTGGCCAGCACAACGTGGCCAACGCCTTGGTGAGCCTGGCTGCCGCTCGGCATGTCGGCGTGGTGCCGGCCATGGGCATCGCCGCCTTGAGCGCGTTCAAGAGTGTGAAGCGGCGCATGGAGAAAGTCGCCGACGTGAATGGGATTACCATTTACGACGACTTTGCCCACCACCCAACCGCAATTGCCACCACCCTCGATGGCCTGCGCAAGCGTGTTGGCGATGCGCAGATCATCGCGATCGTCGAGCCGCGCTCCAACTCCATGAAACTGGGCGCGCACCGTGATGGCCTGCCCGAAAGCGTCAACGATGCCGACCAGGTGGTGTGGTATGCGCCAGCCAACCTCGGCTGGGATTTGCCGGGCATTGCTGCGCTGTGCACCATACCTTCGACAGTTTGCGATTCGCTGGAAGGCATCATTGAGCAGGTGAAGGCCTTGGCCCAGCCCGGCACCCACGTGGTGGTCATGAGCAACGGCGGCTTCGGCGGCCTGCACGGCAAGCTGGCCGAGGCACTGAAATGAGCGGGCCGGAGCGCATTACCCTGGCGATGACCGGCGCATCCGGTGCGCCCTACGGCCTGCGCCTGCTCGATTGCCTGGTGCGTGAAGACCGTGAAGTGCATTTTCTGATCTCCAAGGCGGCGCAGTTGGTGCTGGCGACCGAGACTGATGTCGCGCTGCCTTCCAAAGTGCAGATGATGCAGGCGTTCCTCACCGAGTACACCGGTGCGGCGGCGGGGCAGATCAAGGTCTACGGCAAAGAGGACTGGATGTCGCCGGTGGCCTCAGGCTCCGGTGCGCCAGCGGCCATGGTGGTGGTGCCATGCTCCACCGGTACCTTGTCGGCGATTGCCACGGGCGCCTGCAATAACCTGATCGAACGGGCGGCAGACGTGACCCTGAAGGAGCGCCGCCAATTGATTCTGGTGCCGCGCGAAGCGCCGTATTCGAGCATTCACCTGGAGCACATGCTCAAGTTGTCGAACATGGGCGTGACTATTCTGCCCGCGTCGCCTGGCTTCTATCACCAGCCGCAGACCATCGATGACTTGGTGGACTTTGTGGTGGCGCGCATTCTCAACCTGTTGAACATTCCCCAGGACATGCTGCCTCGTTGGGGTGAGCACCACCTGGGCGGCGATGAATAAAGCGCTGCTGCTCGTGATGGCGCTGCAACTTACCGGCTGCGCCACGGCGCGTACGCTGGATGCGGCGCAACCGGGCGCACCGGTGGTGTATGCCGGCACGCGCCTGGACCTGTATGCGATCAATGGTGGCTGCTGCGCCAAGGACCGCTTTGGTGCCGAGGCCCCGAGCTATCCCCATCTCGACCTGCCGGCCAGTGCGTTGCTCGATACCTTGTTGTTGCCACTGTCGGTGTTGACGGTGTTGGGGGTTGGCTTCAACGCCACGGGCGGGCTGTAGAGAGTGGCTGTCTGGGCCGGCCCCCGGCGGCCAGCGCATATCTATCTGATGCCCCGCGATCCAAATGTGGGAGCTGGCTTGCCTGCGAAGGCGGCCTGGCAGTCAACACAGTTGGATTGTGTACATATCCATTGCTGCGGTAACGGCCACTTAGGGTTCCGCCCTGACGGCGGCTCACTTTTGAGAAGCGCAAAAGTAAGCAAAACGCTCTTGCCCCACCACTCGGCACCTCGCTTGGGCTCGGTGTGCCCGTAATTCGCCAGTGATTTGGGGGGGCGCCGCCACGCGCCATCCATGGCGCGGGGCGGCTAAACCGGCATCCCTGCCGGTTTGCCCCCCAAATCCCTGTCGAATTCCGGCCAGCGTGGTTTAACGGGGCGCCTAAGATCAAAAGCAGATCAAGAGCGGCTCGCTTCGCATCGTGGTTAGCGTTGAGCGCTACAGCGTTGTGTAGATACCGATGCTGCGATGAGGCCATTACCAGCCCTGCATCATTACTTGCCGAGCTTGCGCAACTCGTCCGACTCGACCACCCGCACGCCATCTTGCTCCTCCAGCGCCAGGCGCCACATGGCGCGGGCCAGTTCGCAGACTTCAATACCGTGGTACTTGCCCGGAATAAGCCGTGACAAAGGCCCGGCCAACTGCTCGGCCAGGCGCGGTTCCAGTCGTTCGCCCAGCAGCAGCGAGGGACGGACGATGGTCAACTGCGGCCAGTCTTGCGCTCGGAGCGCCAGTTCCATTTCCCCCTTGACCCGGTTGTAAAACACCGAGGATTTCGGGTCGGCGCCAATTGCGCTGATCACGATCAGGTGCCGCGCGCCCAGTTCCCGTGCGCGCTTGGCGAAGGCCACCACCATGTCCAGGTCGACCGCACGGAACGCCGCTTCCGAGCCGGCCTTTTTGATCGTGGTGCCCAGGCAGCAGAAGGCGATATCCACGCGGCCGCTCAGTTGCGGCAGGAACACCGCCGGCTCGCCCACCGGGTTTTCCAGGCGTGGGTGCTCAGCCAATGGTTTGCGGCTGGGTGCCAGCACGCGGGTCACGGTGGGTTCGTTGAGCAGGCGGTCGAGCAGGTGTTCGCCCGTGAGGCCGGAAGCCCCGGCCAGCAAGATATGCTGCGGTGTCAGGTACATGGTGTTTCCCCCTTGTTACACGTTACAGCTTAGTTGCCTTTGGCTTCCTTGCTATTCATTGAGACGCTTTCGAGCGCCTTTCGTGCCTGCTGTTTACGTAATAATTGCCAATGGGCGATCACGCCTTTAGGCGCCCAGATCTGCGGTTCGGAGGCTTCGAAGTTGTCCGCCTGTTCGCGTTCGGCCACATGCAGTTGTGCCAGTTTGAAGGCCTGTTGCAAATCATCCGTTTGGTTGAAAGCTTGTGCGAAAAGGGCATCACCGAAGTAGGTGAAGTCTGCTTCTTCCGAGCAGCCGAACGACACGCGGTCTGCGCGGGAGGCGGTCATGATCAGGGTGCGCTCATCTTTGAGCGCGGGTATGAAGCCGCCGGAGTAACACGCGGAGATCACGATGACCTTGTCGCGGTTTTTCAGCGGTGCGAGCACAGCGGCCAGCTCATCGGCGGGCAGGTCGGCCAGTTCCATGCGCGGTTGGTCGAGCACCAGTTCATGCTCATGGGTGCCATGGCTGGTCATGTAAATGAACACCAGGTCTTCCGGCCCGGTCCGTTCGGCCAGGGTTTGTACGGAGCGGCGCAGGCTTTCGCGGGTGGCCAGGGGGCGGTCGGCGATATGGTCGCGGTGGTTGACCAGGCGCACCTGCCCGCGCGCGCCGAAGCGGGTGGCGAGCAGGTTGCTGACGTAATCGGCTTCGCGCAGGAACACGCTTTGTTTGCCGTCACCGGCCAGCACCAGGGTGTACAGCTCCACGGCTGGGGTGGACGCGGGCACGGCTGCCAGGGCGTCATCGAGCAAGCGGCCTTGGGCCAGTATGCCGGTCTCCAACGGGTCGGGCAGCAGCTTGCCCTCGGCGTCGCGTACGCGCAGGCCATTGACCCAGGTGCCGGACTGCACGGTGCCGTCGGTCAGTACCAGGGTGCCACGGCCTTGATAGTTGTCGCTGTCGAAGCCACCGATATAGAAACTGCCATCGGTGAGGTTCAGTCGCCCTTCGCCGGTAAAGCGCCAGTCACTGAACTGGCCGACATAGTGGCTGCCATCGACCCCGATCAGTTCGCCTTTACCGGTCAGCGCGCCTTCCTTGAACTGGCCGATCCACACATCGCCGTCGGCGTTCTCGTAGCGGCCTTTGCCGTTGAGCTGGTTCTGCTTGAACTGACCGACATAGATATCGCCCTCGGCGCTATTAAAGGTGCCATTGCCTTCCAGTTGGCCATCGACAAAGCGGCCGCTGAACTGGTTGCCGCTGTCGTCATTGCGCTGGCCTTCGCCATTGGGCTTGCCGTGGGCGAACTGGCCCTGGTACTGGCTGCCGTCGGCCAGTTCCAGGCGGCCGAGGCCCGAGTACTGGTCGTCCTGGAATTCGCCGCGATAGGTCATCTGGCCCTCTTTGAGGGTGCCTTCGCCGTTGCGTCGACCATTCTTGAAGCCGCCCACGTAGCTGCTGCCCGAAGTGGTCAGGCTGCCCTGACCATCAAACAGGCCCTGCTTGAATTCGCCTTTATAGACTTCGCCATTGCTGCCGTGCCATTCGCCCTGGCCATGCCACTGGCCTTTGTCGAACTGGCCGGCGTACCAACTGCCATTGGGGTAGTCCACACGGCCTTGGCCTTGCAGCAAACCGTTGACCACATCGCCACGGTAGCGGCCGCCATCGGGCAGGCGCGCATCGGGCGGCAACAGCGATTCGCCGTCTCCGCAAGCGGTGAGCAACAGGGCAAGGGCAAGGGGAGCGAGTGGGCGCATAGCGGGATCCGGATAATTGAGCGCCGAGTATGCCGTAGCCGGGGTGCCGAACCTAGTGGTCTATGCGCAGGACCTACCACCTGTAGGAGCGGGCTTGCCCGCGAAAAACTCACAGGCGCCGCATTTATTCAGCCAGCGCGCGCTATCGTTGACGACCTTCGCGAGCAAGCTCGCTCCTACAGTGGGGGTGTGGTGGTTATACGAAGCACAGTGACAGCGACTCGGCAATGTAAGCCGGCTTCTCCTGGCCTTCGATTTCCAGGGTGGCCGTGGCCTTGAACAGCCATTGGCCCGGCTTCTTCTCGGTGACGTCAGTGAGGGTGACGTTCAGGCGCACCTTGGAATTCACTTTCACCGGCTGGATAAAGCGCACGCTGTCCAGGCCGTAGTTGACGGCCATCTTCAAGCCTTCGGGCATGATCAGGATGTCTTCCATCAGCTTGGGCATCAGCGACAGCGACAGGAACCCGTGGGCGATGGTGCTGCCGAACGGGGTGTGCGCCGCCTTGACCGGGTCGACGTGGATGAACTGATGATCGCCGGTGGCTTCTGCGAACAGGTTGATACGCGCCTGGTCGATGGTGAGCCATTCGGAACGTCCCAGTTCCTTGCCGACGTAATCTTTGAGCTGCGCTACGGGTACATAGGGCATTGCGTCTCTCCTTGGTTCATCACTTATGTGCCCGTTGATAAGGGGCGTTTTTATGGGTTACAGAGAACCAATGTAGATCATCATGGGCAATCAGCCTGGTCAACCTAACATGCTTTTGGCGAATGCCGGAGCATAGGGCGGGCATGCTTATAATGCGCGCGAGTTTTGAGGGGGAGAGCGGGATGCTGTTACGTGGCCTGACCTGGCTGGTGCTGTTTCAACTGATCGGCACGGCGATCAATCATTTGCTGGTGCCGGTACTGCCGGGGCCGATCATCGGCTTGTTGCTGATGCTGGGCTTTCTGGTCTGGCGCGGTGAAGTCGGCGAGCCCCTGAGCCTGGCGGCCGGTAGCCTGTTGCGTTACCTGCCGCTGCTGCTGGTGCCGCCTGCCGTGGGAGTGATGGTGTATGCCAAGGACATCGTGGCGGATTTCTGGGCCATCGTCGGGGCGTTGGTGTTGTCGCTGGTGATCGCCATGGGCTTTGTCGGTGTGCTGATGCAGCAGATGGTCAAGCGCAAGGAGAAGGACCAATGATCCTCGACTGGCAGGGCGCCTGGACGGCGGTCATTCATCACCCGCTGTTCGGTATCGGTATCACCCTGGGTGCCTATCAACTGGTGCTGGCGGGGTTCGAGAAAACCCGCTGGATCTTCCTGCAGCCGGTGCTGGTGTCGATGCTGCTGGTGATCGGCGTGCTGCTCACCTGCGGGCTGAGCTACGCCGAATACCGCAAGAGCACCGAGATCATGGGCATCTTGCTGGGGCCTGCGACCGTGGCCCTGGCGGTGCCGCTTTATCTGAACCTGCGACGGATTCGCCAATTGTTCTGGCCGATATTTACTACGCTGGTGGTAGGCGGGGTATTGGCCACCGGCCTTTGTGTGGCGTTGGGATGGTGGTTCGGGGCCGAGCACAGGGTGCTGATGACCATGGCGCCCAAGTCGGTCACCTCGCCGATTGCCATGCTGGTGGCCGAGCAGATCGGCGGCGTGGCGGCCTTGGCAGCGGTGTTTGTGTTGATCACTGGGGTGGTCGGCGCGATGATCGGCCCAGCGCTCTTGACGCGCCTGGGTGTACGCAGCCCCGAAGCGCGCGGCATGGCTTTGGGCATGACCGCCCACGCCGTCGGCACCTCGGTGGCCTTGCAGGAAAGCGAAGAATGCGGCGCCTTCGCGGCGCTGGCCATGAGTTTGATGGGCGTGGCCACGGCGGTGTTCCTGCCGTTGGCGGTGTCGGTCATTGTTTAAACCAGGTTTTAAGGAAACAGTTATGAGTCTGGCGCTATTCCCCCTCAACACTGTGCTGTTCCCAGGCTGCACCCTCGACTTGCAGATATTTGAGGCGCGCTACCTGGACATGATCGGCCGTTGTATGAAAAAGGGCGAAGGCTTTGGTGTGGTATGCCTCCTGGATGGCTCGGAGGTGGGCATGGCCCCTGACGGTTATGCGCTTGTCGGTTGTGAAGCGCTGATTCGTGACTTCAAACAGCAGGACAACGGCCTGCTGGGCATTCGCGTCGAAGGGGGCCGTCGTTTCCGCGTGCGTGAGGCCGGCGTGCAGAAAGACCACTTGCTGGTGGCCGACGTGCAATGGTTGCAAGAGTTGCCGGACCAGCCGCTGGGCGAAAAAGAGGACGCCGACTTACTGGCGTTGCTTGAGGCCCTGGCCGAGCACCCGATGGTGGCTTCGCTGGACATGGGCGGTGACGTCGAAGGCCAGCAAGCCCTGGGCAACCGATTGGCCTATCTGCTGCCGTTTACCGAGGCCGACAAGATCGACTTGCTGCAACTGGACGACCCAGGGCAGCGCCTGGATGCGATCCAGCTGTTGCTCGATGAATTGCAGGGCGAGCTGTTCACCTGATGTTCGGATTTGCCTGACAGGACTTTCAGACTTTGCTCGGTCGCCTCCACTGAGCCGCCTGCACTATTTTCCGATCGCACAACAATGATCGGAGATAACCATGATTCGGCTGACCCCCTCGGAACAAGTCGCGTGGGACGCTTATTTTGTCAGCGTGACCACGCAATTACTCCAGCAGGAAGCCACGCGGGGCGCGGAGTACATCGCCGAGCGCGCCGCCGAAGTGGCCGATGAGATGCTGCTGGAGCGCCGCGAACGTTGCGTTGAACGGCGCAGCGCCTCCGTGGACTGGATCGGCCCGGCCAAGGGTCAGTAGGCGTACCTGAGCAGGGCGTGGGGCGTACCGGTAAAGGCGATAAAACCGAGCACGGCCACCACGGCGGGCAGCACCAGCCACCAGGCTTTTTGCGACATGGCTGGTAATGGGCTGCGGTACTGGATGGCCGTCAGGCTGAACGCACACACGGTCATCGCCAGCAACGTGCCTGCCAGGATGTCCGTCGGCCAATGGGCGCCCAGGTACACCCGCGATAAGGCAATGAACGCCGCGGGAATGCAGCCCAGCAGCATCCAGGTCAGGCGCAGCCGCGTGGGTTGGCCGCGACCGGCCAGTACCGCAAGCGCCAGGAAGAAGGCAAAGGCACCGGAGGCATGGCCGCTGGGCATGCTGAAGCTGGTGAGCGGGTCGGTTAGAATTTCCGGGCGGCCACGGGCGAAAAACAGCTTGGTGCCGGTGTTGATCACTGCTGCGCCGGCGAGGGTCGCGCCGACAAACACGGCGTGGCGCCATTGCCGTGCCAACAGCAACAGGCCAGTGAACACGGCGCTGGCGAAAAACATCTTCTTGAACTCACCCAGTTGGGTGACCCGTACCATCACTTCGTCCAGCCACGGGCTGCGATGTTCCTGCACCAGTGCGCTCAGGCCCTGGTCGAAGTCATTGAGATGGGGGTAGCCGATAAACAGTGCGATCAACAACACCAGGCTGGCGCAACCGATCCACAAGGTGGCGCGCCGATGCCCACGCCAACTGCTGTTCACACTCAGCCCCAGCAGCACCGCGAGGCACGCCGCGATAATCGCCGCTTCCGGCCAGAAACCTTCCGGCAACGGCAGGCGGAACGCGGCGCCGGCGGCCCAGCCCGGCAGCAGATAGGCCACCGACCAGCCCGCTGCCGCAAGGATGCTCACGGCGGCAAAGCGCGGGAAGGGCATGTCGCACATACCCGCGACCATGGGCAGCATGGGACGCAATGGGCCAATGAAACGCCCGACCAACAGGCTGGCAATCCCATACTTGTGAAAGTAGGTTTCTGCGCCGTTCATCCATTCAGGATGCTGGCGCAGGCCGGGCAGGCGCCGGATGTTCTGATGGAAGTGGCGGCCCAGGTAATAGGAAACGCCGTCGCCCAACAAGCCGCCGAGGAAGCCCAGCAGCAGGGTTTCACTTAGTGACAGCGCACCGCTGCCAGCCAGCGCGGCGATTGCAAACAGCAACACAGTGCCTGGCACGATCAACCCGGCAATCGCCAGGCACTCTACACACGCGACAATAAACACCGCCGCTGCCAGCCATTGTGGGTTGAGGGTCAACCAGCCGGTGATGCTATCGAGCCATTGGCCCATACAATCCACTCCATGCATACAAAACAGAATTTGAGACGGTGAAATTCAACTGTGGGAGCTGGCTTGCCTGCGATGGCTGCGGCATGGCCAGCATTGAAGTTGCCTGACGCACCGCTATCGCAGGCAAGCCAGCTCCCACATGGGATGTGTTGCTGGGTTCTGCACGGTCAAATCAAAAAATAATCCCGGCCTTCGACCTGCCCCCGACGCAGCGGGTTCCGCGTGCAATAAGGCGCATAGCCAGCATCGACGAAGCGGTACATCAAGTACTCATCGCGCCCGCTGGGGATGCCCAGGCGCGTGGTCTGGATGATCTGCGTGGGCACTTGGCCCACGTCTTCGACAAACAGCAGTTCTTGGTCGAAGCGCTTGGCATCCCACATCGGCACTTTCAGGCCCAACGCCTTGCACAGCAGCGTCTGGCCCGCACACAGTTTTTGCGAGGGGCGTGGGCTGCCATCGGGGTTGGGGTTGTTCAACAGCATCTGTGCCAGGCTCGCCGCGCCGGAAATGTCATCGACCCAGGGATAGGCCGATTTGATCAGCACGGCATTGCCCGGGCCATGGGCGCTGAAGTTCAGCGAATCACCGCCACGGGCGTAGTACATGTAGATATGGCCACCATCCAGAAACAAAGCCTTACGCTTTTCTGTGTAGCCGAGTGAGGCGTGGCTGCCTTTTTCGGCCACGTAATAGGCTTCGGTTTCAATAATTCGTGCCGAAAGCCAGAGATCGCCCACGCGATGGCGAATGACTTTTCCGAGTAATTCGCGCGCAAGCAGTTGGGCGTCGCGGTCGAAGAAGCTATCGGGCAGGGGGCTGGCGGGGAGCTGGGGCGAAAAGTCGGGCATGGCGGTCAAGGGTTGATACGGCTAAATGTGACCGAATCATAACAACTCTCACCTTAATTACGCCTGAACCTGGGGTTTTTACAGTTCATTTCGACCATCCGCCCCTCACCGCTGTCAGTCGGGCGGCGTCACAGCTATAATCTGCCGCTTTCCTCTTTGCCAAGACTCCCTGACCATGACTGAGTCCGTTCTTGACTACATGACCCGCTTGGGTCGCGCTGCCCGGCAGGCCTCGCGGTTGATCGCCCGTGCGAGCACTGCGCAGAAGAACCGTGCGCTGCTGGCGGCTGCCGATGCTCTGGATGCTTCGCGCTCCGAGCTGACTGCCGCCAACGAGCTGGACCTGGCCAATGGGCGCGCCAATGGCCTGGAGCCAGCCCTGCTGGACCGACTGGCGCTGACCCCGGCGCGTATCGACGACATGATCGAAGGCTTGCGTCAGGTGGCCAAACTGCCTGACCCCATCGGTGAAATTCGCGACATGCGTTACCTGCCGTCCGGCATCCAGGTAGGCAAGATGCGCGTGCCGCTGGGCGTGATCGGCATCATCTATGAGTCGCGCCCGAACGTGACCATCGACGCCGCGAGCCTGTGCCTCAAGTCGGGCAACGCCACCATCCTGCGTGGCGGTTCCGAGGCGATCAACTCCAATCGCGCCATTGCCGCCTGCATCCAGCAGGGCCTGGCCGTTGCCGAGTTGCCAGCCGAAGTGGTGCAAGTGGTGGAAACCACCGACCGTGCTGCCGTGGGTGCCTTGATCACCATGCCGGAATTCGTCGACGTGATCGTGCCGCGGGGTGGCAAGAGCCTGATCGAGCGCGTCAGCCGCGATGCCAAGGTGCCAGTTATCAAGCACCTGGACGGCGTCTGCCATGTATTCATCGACATCGCCGCCGACCTCGACAAGGCGATCCGCATCGCCGACAACGCCAAGACCCACCGCTACGCGCCGTGCAACACCATGGAAACCCTGCTGGTGCACGCAGGCATTGCCGAGCGCGTGCTGCCGCCGCTGGCTGCCATCTACCGTGACAAGTCGGTAGAACTGCGCGGTTGCGAGCGCACCCGGGCGTTGCTGGGCGCGGACGTCATCGAGGCGACCGAGCAGGACTGGTACACCGAGTACACGGCCCCGATCCTGTCGATCCGCATCGTCGACGACCTGGACCAGGCCATCGAACACATCAATACCTATGGCTCCAAGCACACCGACGCCATCGTTTCCGAGCATTTCAGCGATGCCCGGCGCTTCCTCAACGAAGTGGATTCCGCTTCGGTGATGGTCAACGCCTCGACGCGTTTTGCCGACGGCTTCGAGTACGGCCTGGGTGCTGAGATCGGTATTTCTACCGACAAGCTCCACGCACGCGGCCCGGTGGGCCTCGAAGGGCTGACCAGTGAGAAGTACGTGGTGTTTGGCGACGGTCATGTGCGCACTTGATGACTAAACGCATCGGGCTGCTCGGCGGTACTTTCGACCCCGTGCACATCGGCCATTTGCGCAGTGCCCTGGAAGTTGCGGATGCCCTTGCGCTGGATGAACTGCGCCTGCTGCCCAATTTCCGGCCGCCCCATCGCGACACGCCGCAGGTGGCCGCCGAGCAACGCCTGCAAATGGTGCGTGTTGCCGTAGAAGGTATATCGCCGCTGGTGGTGGACGATCGCGAACTCAAGCGCGATAAACCGTCCTACACTATCGACACCCTGGAGCTGATGCGCGCCGAATTGGCCGCAGATGACCCACTGTTTCTGCTTTTGGGCTGGGACGCATTTTGCGGCCTGCCCTCTTGGCACCGCTGGGAGGAACTCCTCCAGCATTGCCACATCCTGGTTTTGCAACGCCCGGATGCCGACAGCGAACCGCCGGATGCCTTGCGCAACCTGCTGGCCGCGCGGTCGGTAAGTGACCCCTTGGCCCTGACCGGGCCGAACGGGAATATTGCATTCGTCTGGCAGACCCCGCTTGCGGTGTCCGCCACCCAGATCCGTCAACTGCTGGCCAGCGGGAAGTCGGTACGTTTCCTGGTGCCTGACGCGGTCCTGGCCTACATCGATGCGCACGGGCTTTACCGTGCGTCGAACTAAAAAAGGCGCGCTTGAACGCACGACCGTGCAGCAAGCGCCCGAACATACGAGCAAAACGAGTTTTATATGACGAACAAAGACGTAAGCAAAGTTAAGCGCAAAGGCACCTTCAAAAGCGCACCGCTGCCGGTTGAAGCCCATGTCGGCCCGGAACTGGCTGGCGAAGAGCTGGTGAAAGTCGCCGTGGCTGCCCTGGAAGACGTTAAAGCCCAGGACATCCAGGTGCTGGACGTGCGCGACAAGCAGAGCATCACCGACTTCATGATCATCGCCACCGGTACCTCCAACCGCCAGATCGGCGCGATGCTGGACAAGGTTCGCGAAGCCGTCAAAGCCCAGGGCGTCAAGCCACTGGGTGAAGAAGGCAAGGGCGACAGCGACTGGGTGTTGCTGGACATGGACGATGTGATCGTTCACATGATGACTTCCAACGCTCGCCAGTTCTACGACCTGGAGCGTCTGTGGAAAGGCGCCGAGCAGAGCCGTGCCGCCGATGGCAAGCACCACAGCCCGGAAGTGGGCCATGCGCACTTCGACAAACTCAACAAAGACCAGGAATAAGGAACGGCTGTGCGCCTGCGTCTGATCGCTGTCGGTTCACGCATGCCCAAGTGGGTGGAAGAAGGCTGGCACGAATATGCCAAGCGTCTGCCCGCTGAGCTGTCGCTTGAACTGGTGGAAATACCGCTCAATACCCGGGGCAAGAACGCCGACGTGGCGCGCTTTATCCGTCAGGAAGGCGAAGCCATGCTGGCCAAGGTCGGCCCCAATGAGCGCATCGTCACCCTTGAAGTGCACGGCAAGCCCTGGAGCACCGAGCAACTGGCGGTGGAACTGGATCGCTGGCGCCTGGATTCGCGCACGGTCAATTTCATGGTCGGCGGCCCGGAAGGGCTGGCGCCGGAAGTCTGTGCGCGGGCCGATCAGCGCTGGTCGCTGTCGGCGCTGACGTTGCCGCACCCGTTGGTAAGGATTCTGATCGGTGAACAGCTGTATCGCGCCTGGACAGTCCTGTCCGGGCACCCTTACCACAAATAGTCTGCGCCGCCCCCGATGACCCAACCGATCCGCATCAAGGACCACGAGAAAGACGCACGTCTGGTACGCGCGCGGGTGGTGTTCGGTGCTGTTTTGGTGGTGGTGCTGATGTGCGTGCTGATTGCGCGGCTGTATTTCCTCCAAGTGATCCAGTACGACTATCACTCCACGCTGTCGGAAAACAACCGGGTGCATGTGCAGCCGATTCCCCCGACCCGTGGGCTGATCTTCGACCGCAATGGCGTGGTGGTTGCCGATAACCGGCCCAGCTTCAGCCTGAGCATGACCCGTGAGCGTTCCGGCGACTGGAAGCAGGTGCTCGATGTCATCGTCGAGGTGCTGCAACTGACGCCGGAAGACCGGGTGGTCTTCGAGAAACGCATGCGGCAGGGGCGCCGGCCGTTCGAGCCGGTGCCTATTCTGTTTGAGCTGACCGAAGAGCAAATCGCCCGCATTGCGGTGAACCAGTTCCGCCTGCCAGGTGTGGAAGTGGTGGCGCAGTTGGTGCGGCATTACCCGCAAGGGCCGCACTTTGCCCACTCGGTTGGCTACATGGGGCGGATCAACGAGAAAGAGCTGAAAACCCTCGACCCGATCAACTACAGCGGCACCCACCATATCGGCAAAACCGGCATCGAGCGTTTCTACGAGGCCGAGTTGCATGGCCAGGTAGGTAACGAGGAAGTCGAGACCAATGCGCGTGGCCGCGTATTGCGGGTACTCAAGCGCACCGATCCGGTGCCGGGCAAGGACATTGTCCTGAGCCTGGACATCAAGTTGCAGGAAGCTGCCGAGATGGCCCTGGGCGGTCGGCGGGGTGCCGTGGTGGCGCTGGACCCTAAGACCGGCGAAGTGCTGGCGATGGTCAGCCAGCCCAGCTTCGACCCCAACCCGTTTGTGACCGGCATCAGCTTCAAGGCCTACGCCGAGCTGCGTGATTCCATTGACCGGCCCCTGTTCAACCGCGTGTTGCGCGGCCTGTACCCACCGGGCTCGACCATCAAGCCGGCGGTGGCGATTGCCGGCCTGGATGCTGGCGTGGTCACAGCCTCAAGCCGGGTGTACGACCCTGGCTATTACATGCTGCCCAACTATGACCACAAATACCGTAACTGGAACCGCTCCGGTGACGGCTATGTCGACCTGGACACCGCGATCATGCGCTCCAACGACACCTATTTTTACGACCTGGCCCACAAGCTGGGGATTGATCGGCTGTCTGCCTACATGGGCAAGTTCGGCCTCGGTCAGAAAGTCTCGCTGGATATGTTCGAAGAATCTCCCGGCCTGATGCCGTCGCGAGAGTGGAAGCGTGCGACCCGCCGCCAGGCGTGGTTCCCCGGCGAAACCCTGATCCTGGGTATCGGCCAGGGCTATATGCAGGCCACACCGCTGCAACTGGCCCAGGCCACGGCGCTGGTGGCGAACAAAGGCGTGTGGAACCGACCGCACCTGGCCAGGACCATCGAAGGCGAAAAGCCGGTGGACGACAATCCGATTCCTGACATCGTGCTGCGTGACCCGTCCGACTGGGCCAAGGTCAACCACGGCATGCAGCAGGTAATGCACGGCGCTCGCGGCACCGCACGCAAGGCGGCGATCGGCGCGCAGTACCGTATTGCCGGCAAGAGTGGTACGGCCCAGGTGGTCGCGATCAAACAGGGCGAAAAGTATGACCGTTCCAAGGTGCAGGAACGCCACCGCGACCACGCCTTATTTGTCGGCTTTGCCCCGGCGGAAGACCCGAAAATCGTGGTGGCTGTGATGGTCGAGAACGGCGAGTCCGGCTCCGGCGTCGCCGCCCCAGTGGTACGCCAGGTCATGGACGCCTGGCTGCTGGCCGACGATGGCCGGCTCAAGCCCGAGTATGGCGGCCCCCCTTCAAGCCCCGAGGTTACGGCCCGTGAAGAGTAATTTTGACCGCATCCTTTCCAGCGAAGATGTGATGCGTCGCCGTGCGACGTTGCTGCAACGCATGCACATTGATGGCCCCTTGCTGATCCTGCTGCTGACCCTGGCGGCCGGCAGCCTGTTCGTGTTGTATTCGGCCAGCGGCAAGAACTGGGACTTGCTGATCAAGCAGGCGTCTTCGTTTGGCCTGGGCCTGCTGTCGATGGTGGTGATCGCCCAATTGGAGCCGCGCTTCATGGCGCGCTGGGTGCCCTTGGGCTATGTCGCCGGCGTGTTGCTGCTGGTGGTGGTGGACGTCATGGGCCATAACGCCATGGGGGCCACGCGGTGGATCAACATCCCCGGGGTGATTCGCTTCCAGCCGTCGGAATTCATGAAGATCCTGATGCCGGCCACTATTGCCTGGTACTTGTCCAAGCGCACCTTGCCGCCGCAGCTCAAACACGTGGCCATCAGCCTGATCCTGATCGGCGTGCCCTTCGTGCTGATCGTGCGCCAGCCGGATCTGGGCACCTCGTTGCTGATCCTCGCCGGTGGCGCGTTCGTGCTGTTCATGGGCGGCCTGCGCTGGCGCTGGATCCTCAGCGTACTGGCCGCCGCCGTGCCCGTGGCCGTGGCCATGTGGTTCTTCTTTATGCACGACTACCAAAAGCAACGGATCCTCACGTTCCTCGACCCGGAGAGCGACCCGCTTGGCACCGGCTGGAACATCATCCAGTCCAAGGCAGCCATTGGTTCCGGCGGGGTATTTGGCAAGGGCTGGTTGCTGGGCACCCAGTCTCACCTGGACTTCTTGCCCGAGAGCCATACCGACTTCATCATCGCGGTGATGGGCGAAGAGTTCGGCCTGGTGGGCATTTGCGCGTTGTTGCTGATCTATCTGCTGTTGATTGGTCGCGGCCTGGTGATCACGGCCCAGGCGCAGACGCTGTTCGGCAAATTGCTCGCCGGCAGCCTGACCATGACTTTTTTTGTTTACGTTTTCGTCAACATCGGTATGGTCAGTGGCCTGCTGCCGGTGGTTGGGGTGCCGTTGCCATTCATTAGCTACGGCGGAACTTCGCTGGTGACATTGCTGTCAGCGTTTGGGGTTTTGATGTCGATTCATACGCATCGCAAGTGGATCGCACAGGTTTGAATAAGGTGAAGATGTCAATGCAAGTAATGCGCGGCTGGGCGACTCGGCATGCGACCTGGATGGGCCTGATCGGGCTGCTGGGGGCAACGCAAGAGGCGCAGGCCGGTGACTACGATGGCTCTCCCCAGGTTGCCGAATTTGTCGGTGAGCTGACCCGCGACTACGGTTTTGCCGGCGAGCAACTGATGGGCGTGTTCCGCGAAGCCCAGAAAAAGCAGGCGATCCTCGACGCCATCTCTCGCCCCGCCGAACGCGTGAAGCAGTGGAAGGACTATCGCCCGATGTTCCTCACTGATGCGCGCATCGCCCGCGGCGTGGATTTCTGGCGCCAGCACGAGGCAGTCCTCGCTCGCGCCGAGCAGGAGTACGGCGTGCCAGCCCAGGTGATCGTCTCGATCATCGGCATCGAAACTTTCTACGGGCGCAACACCGGCAGCTACCGGGTGATCGACGCCTTGTCGACCCTGGGCTTCGATTACCCGCCGCGCGCCGAGTTCTTCCGCAAGGAACTGCGCGAATTCCTGTTGCTGGCCCGCGAAGAGCAGGTCGACCCGCTGAGCCTCAAGGGCTCCTACGCCGGGGCGATGGGCTTGCCGCAGTTCATGCCGAGCAGCTTTCGCGCCTATGCGGTGGATTTCGACGGTGACGGGCACATCAATATCTGGAGCAACCCCGACGATGCCATCGGCAGCGTGGCCAGCTACTTCAAGCGCCACGGCTGGGTTGGCGGCGAGCCGGTGGTTATCCGCGCCGATGTCACGGGCGAGCGCGCCGACGAGGGCTTGACCCAAGGTATCGAACCGGTCAAGACCGTTGGGGAGTTGCGAGCGCTGGGCTGGTCGAGTCAGAATGCGCCACGCGATGACATGCCGGTGACGGCATTCCGCCTGGAAGGCGCAAATGGCCCTGAATACTGGATGGGCCTGAAAAATTTCTACGCAATCACGCGTTATAACCGCAGTGTGATGTACGCCATGGCCGTGCATCAGCTGTCAGATGAGCTGGTTCAAGCACGGGGCAACAAGTAATGCGGGTATCGCCGTTCAAAAAACCGCTCAAGCTGGTGGCGTTCGCCGCGTTGTCCTTGTTGGTAGCCAGTTGTTCCACCACCCCTAACCGTGCGCCGGCCAAGAAGGCGGGCGGTGCGGTGGTGCGCGCCCAGCCGGGCCTGGACATCAACCGCGCGCACAAAGACGGCGCGCCGTGGTGGGATGTGGATGTGTCGAAAATCCCGGATGCTACGCCGACCCTGCACACCGGCCCCTACAAGGCCAACCCCTACACCGTGCTGGGCAAGAATTACTTCCCGCTGCAGGAATCCAAGACCTACGTGCAGTCGGGCACCGCGTCCTGGTACGGCACCAAGTTCCATGGCCAGAACACGGCCAACGGCGAAGTGTATGACCTGTATGGCATGAGCGCGGCCCACAAGACCCTGCCGCTGCCCAGCTATGTGCGCGTGACCAACCTGGACAATAACCGCACCGTGATCCTGCGGGTCAATGACCGTGGGCCGTTCTATTCGGACCGCATCATCGACTTGTCCTACGCGGCCGCCAAGAAACTCGGGTATGCCGAAACTGGCACCGCCCGAGTAAAAGTCGAAGGCATCGACCCGGCGCAGTACTGGGCCCAGCGTGGCAAGCCGGCGCCGTTGATGCTCAACGAACCGCCAACCCCGCAACCGCAAGTGACGGCCTCCACCGGCAAGATCGAGCAATGGACGCCGCCACCGGCGCAGCATGCGCCTGATACCGTGGTGATACCTCACGCGGCAGCGGGCGCCTCCATGGCCGGTGGGCAATACCTGCAGGTCGGCGCTTTCGCCAACCCGGATGCGGCAGAACTGTTAAGGTCCAAGCTCAGCGGCATGGTCAGTGCGCCGGTTTTCATCAGCTCCATCGTGCGTAACCAGCAAACCTTGCACCGTGTACGCATGGGCCCGATCGGCTCGCCGAGCGAGGTAGCGCAAGTGCAGAACAGCGTACGCCTGGCCAACCTGGGGCAACCCAGCGTGGTCACCGCAGAATAAGCAGTAACGGTTTGATGGCTCAGGCGCGTCTGCGCGCTTGAACCCTGGTTGTTGGCTCGTTGAACAATAAAAACCCAGGGGCAAGGGGTGAGCGGGCAACCGAACACGTGACAGTCTGGAAGCGGGCTGTCTGAATAGTTTTGCCCGCGAGGGCAAGTTTCCATAAGCAATTTCGAGAGACGGATGAACATCACCACCTTAGCCAAACGTACGTGCCTGCTTATCTCGCTGATCATCACCCCAGCCGCCTGGGCGGTTGAAATGGTGCCGGCCTCCCCGCAACTGGCCGCCAAGGCGTGGGTCCTCATGGATGCCGCCAGTGGCAACGTGCTGGTCGAAAACGGCGGTGACGTGCGCCTGCCGCCTGCCAGCCTGACCAAGCTGATGACCGCCTACATCGCGACCCTGGAAATCCGTCGCGGCCAGATCGGCGAAAACGACCCGGTGACCGTCAGCGAAAACGCCTGGCGTACCGGTGGTTCGCGGATGTTCATCAAGGTGGGTTCGCAAGTCACTGTGAGCGACCTGCTGCACGGCATCATCATCCAGTCCGGTAACGACGCCAGCGTCGCCCTGGCCGAGCAC
The DNA here is from genome assembly GCF_009935965.1 of Pseudomonas sp. L13. Lineage (NCBI taxonomy): Bacteria > Pseudomonadati > Pseudomonadota > Gammaproteobacteria > Pseudomonadales > Pseudomonadaceae > Pseudomonas > Pseudomonas sp. L13. The sequence goes on along the minus strand of NZ_QODJ01000024.1, from coordinate 39,069 downwards.
ATCGCCGGCAGCGAAGACGCCTTCGCCGACATGATGAACAAAACCGCCGGCGACCTGGGCATGACCAACAGCCACTTCATGAACCCGACTGGCCTGCCAAACCCAGAGCACTATTCGTCGGCTCACGATATGGCGATCCTGGCGCGCGCGATCATCCGCGTTGACCCGGTGCACTACGCGATCTACTCCCAGAAGGAGTTCTTCTGGAACAACATCAAGCAGCCTAACCGCAACCTGTTGCTGTGGCGCGACAAGACCGTCGATGGCCTGAAGACCGGCCACACCGACGAAGCCGGCTACTGCATGGTGTCGTCCGCCGTACGTGATGGCCAGCGCCTGATCGCCGTGGTATTCGGCACCAACAGCGAGCAGGCACGTGCGGCCGAGACGCAAAAATTGCTGACTTACGGCTTCCGCTTCTTCGAAACCCAGACCTTCTACCAGAAGGGTGCTGAGCTGGCGACCGCGCCGGTGTGGAAGGGCGCAACTTCGCAAGTCAGGGCCGGCCTGGCCGACGACCTGACTCTGACCATGCCTAAAGGCCAGCTCAAAAAGCTCGCCGCCAGCATGACCCTGAACCCGCAATTGGTTGCGCCAATCGCCAAGGGTGATGTGATCGGTAAGGTTGAAGTCAAGCTGGACGACAAGGTGGTGCACAGCGCCGACCTGATCGCGCTGGACGCTGTCGAGGAAGGTGGTATCTTCCGCCGCGTATGGGATAGCATCCGTCTATTCTTCTACGGCTTGTTCAACTGATTGTGTGCACCTGCAAAGCCCCGCGTTGATCCAACGCGGGGCTTTGCCCGTCGCCACGGCTTAGCGCTTACGAGGCTGTTCTGCCATGACCGATAAAGAAGTAAAAGCGCCAAAAATCGAATTCCCTGTGACCGATTATCCTATCAAGGTAATCAGCGACACCGGTGTGGGCCGCAAAGACACGATTCTTGAGATCGTGCGTAAACACGCGACGATCAACGATAACCGGGTGGATGAGCGCTCCAGCACCACCGGTAAGTACACGACTATCCAATTGCACATCGTTGCGACTGGTCAAGACCAGCTCTACGACATCAACAGCGAACTGCGGGCCACCGGCTTCGTGCACATGGTGCTGTGATGTCGCACGTCCTGGGCTTTCGCGAGCTCGGCCGGATGGCCTATGAGCCGGTCTGGCATGCCATGCAGCGCTTTACCAATGAGCGCGGCACTTCGGCCCCGGATGAAATCTGGCTGGTGGAACACCCGCCGGTCTTCACCCAGGGCCAGGCCGGCAAGGCCGAGCACTTGCTGCTGCCGGGTGATATTCCGGTGGTGCAGGTCGACCGTGGGGGGCAAGTGACTTACCATGGGCCCGGTCAACTGGTGGCTTACCTGCTGCTGGACGTGCGCAAGCTGGGGTTTGGCGTGCGCGACCTGGTCAGCCGCATGGAGACGTGCCTGATCGAACTGTTGGCCAGTTACGGCGTGACCGCCGTGGCCAAGCCCGATGCACCGGGTGTGTACGTGGCTGGCGCGAAAATCGCCTCCCTGGGGCTGCGTATTCGCCACGGTTGTTCCTTTCATGGCTTGGCCTTGAATGTGGACATGGACCTGGCGCCGTTCCGGCGCATCAACCCGTGCGGTTACGCCGGGCTGGCGATGACCCAGTTGAGTGAGCATGCAACATCCATTGAATTTGCCGAGGTAAGTGCCCGGCTGCGCGCGCAGCTCGTCAAACACCTCGACTATGCAGAGCAGACGACCCTGACGGGCGGAATCGATTGATATGACTACTGATGTTGTGCAAACCATGATCCCGACGCTGGACATCACTGAGCGTCCAGCCCCGGCCCCGCGTGCCAAGGTGGAAGCCGGCGTCAAGCTGCGCGGCGCCGAGAAGGTTGCACGCATCCCGGTCAAGATCATCCCGACCACCGAACTGCCGAAAAAACCTGACTGGATTCGCGTGCGCATCCCGGTTTCGCCGGAAGTCGACCGTATCAAGTCGCTGCTGCGCAAACACAAGTTGCACAGCGTATGCGAAGAAGCGTCCTGCCCGAACCTGGGCGAGTGCTTCTCTGGCGGCACCGCCACCTTCATGATCATGGGTGACATCTGCACCCGTCGCTGCCCGTTCTGCGACGTCGGCCACGGCCGTCCGAAGCCGTTGGACGTCAACGAGCCAGAAAGCCTGGCTATTGCCATCGCCGACCTGAAACTCAAATACGTGGTGATCACCTCGGTAGACCGCGACGACCTGCGTGACGGTGGTGCCCAGCACTTTGCCGACTGCATCCGCGAGATCCGCAAGCTCTCGCCCAACGTGATGCTCGAAACCCTGGTGCCGGACTACCGTGGCCGTATGGACGTCGCCCTGGAAATCACCGCTGCCGAGCCGCCGGATGTGTTCAACCACAACCTGGAAACCGTGCCGCGCCTGTACAAGGCTGCGCGCCCGGGTTCGGACTACCAGTGGTCGCTGACCCTGCTGCAGAAATTCAAGCAGATGATGCCGCACATTCCGACCAAGTCCGGCTTGATGCTGGGCCTGGGTGAAACCGACGAAGAAGTCATCGAAGTCATGAAGCGCATGCGCGAACACGACATCGACATGCTGACCCTGGGCCAGTACCTGCAACCGTCCCGCAGCCACTTGCCGGTGCAGCGCTTCGTGCACCCGGACACCTTCGCCTGGTTCGCCGAGGAAGGCTACAAGATGGGCTTCAAGAACGTGGCCTCGGGCCCGTTGGTGCGGTCTTCGTACCACGCCGATGAGCAGGCCAAGCTGGTCAAGGCGAGCCTGGTTTCGTAAACAGCACCGCAAAATCGGTGTGCAAATGCTGGCCTGTGTGGGAGCTGGCTTGCCTGCGATAGCATCACCTCGGTGCCACTGATACACCGAGGCGCTTGCATCGCAGGCAAGCCAGCTCCCACATTTCGTTCTGCGTCATATTGGGAGAACCATGGATGAGTGCCGCCGTACCTGCACTGCGCCCCGAAGGCACCCTCGGCCTGATCGCCCCCGCCGGCCCCGCCGAGTTGGATGTTGAAAAAGCCAGGCAATGGATGCGTGCCTGTGGCTACGACCTGCATATTTTTCCCGGTGTGCACGAGCGCGACGGCTACCTGGCCGGTAGCGATGAAGTGCGCCTGCGGGATTTGCATGCCGCCTTTGCCAACCCCGACATCGATGCCATCCTTTGCCTGCGTGGCGGTTACGGCACGCCCCGTTTGCTTGATGCCTTGGACTTCGACCTGCTACGCGCCAACCCCAAGCCGTTTGTGGGCTACAGCGATATCACCGCCTTGCACCTGGCGATCAACCGCTACGCGGGCTTTGTGACATTCCACGGCCCGATGCTCAATGCCGACCTGCTCGGCGGCAAACAGCCGCCCACCGAATCCTCCTTGTTCAGCCTGCTGCGTGGCCAACGGGGCGCCGGCAGTGTGCTGCCGCACCCGATGGCCTACCCGCTGACCACAATCGAGCCAGGCGTGGCCTGTGGGCGCTTGCTGGGCGGTAACTTGTCGATGATTGCTGCGGTCATGGGCACGCCGTTCGAACTAGACGCCGATGGCATCATTCTGTTTATCGAAGACGTCAATGAACCGCTCTATCGCATCGACCGCCTGCTGACCCACCTGCGGTTGGCTGGCAAACTCGATCAGGTCGCGGGTGTATTAGTGGGAGATGTTGCAGGGGTGGACCGGGTTGCGCTTGAAAGACTGTTGAAACAGACCTTTGAGCCGCTGTGCATTCCGGTGCTGGTGGGCTGGCGCAGTGGGCATTGCGACCCGAACCTGACATTGCCGATGGGCGCCTTGGTGCGCCTGGATGCGGGGGAGCAGCGGGTGGTGTTGGAGCAGGATGTGGTCTTTAAATAGCTGGTGCTTGTTGGGGCCCTTTCGCGAGCAAGCCCGCTCCCACATTCTGAAATGCATTCCAAGTGTGGGAGCTGGCTTGCCTGCGATGGCGGTGGTCGCGGTTTACTGATCCTGCAACGACTCCAGCAACTTCACCGTCGGATACCCATCCGCCGGCCAGCCCAACGCCTGCTGCGCCGCCCGAATCGCCTTGCGCGTGTTGGCGCCAATAATCCCGTCGGCATTACCCGCGTCGTACCCCTTGGCGCTGAGCGCCGTCTGCAGGTCGATGCGCTGCGAACGGCTCAGTGGCAGCTCATCTTTGGGCCAACTGCCCCGAATCACACCGCCGCCGCCAAATCGCTCCGAGAGCAAGCCAACCGCCAGTGCATAAGACGATGAATTGTTGTACTTGAGGATTGCGCGGAAGTTATCCAACACCAGGAACGCCGGGCCGCGGTAGCCAGCCGGCAGCAGCAGGGCGGCGGACAATTGGTCGACATTCGCCGGCAGGCTCACGCCAGGCGGCAGTTGGATGCCCAGTTGCAGCCATTGCGCCACGGTCTTGCGCACGCCGCCATCGGCCAGGCTGTAGTCGAAGCCCGACGGCAGTGGCTGCACTTCAACGCCCCATGGCTGGCCTTTTTGCCAGCCGGAGCTTTGCAGGTAGTGCGCGGTAGAGGCGAGGGCATCGCCCGGGCTGTTCCAGATATCACGGCGGCCGTCACCGTCGAAGTCCACGGCGTGGGTGTTGTAGGTGGTCGGGATGAACTGGGTCTGGCCCATCGCCCCGGCCCAGGAGCCTTTCATCTGGTCAGCCTGGATATCGCCATGCTGGATGATCTGCAGCGCCGCCAGCAGTTGCGCTTGTGCAAAGGCCGGGCGACGGCCTTCGTAAGCCAGGGTGGCCAGGGAACGGATCACCGAGTTATTGCCCTGGAACTGGCCAAAGTTGCTTTCCATGCCCCACACCGAGACCAGTGCCTGGCGGTCAACGCCATAGCGCTCTTCGATGCGCTGCAGGATATCGGCGTACTTGACCAGCAACGCCTGGCCATTGCGCACGCGCAGCGGCGACAGGGCGCCCTCGATGTATTCCCACACCGGGCGGGAAAACTCTGGCTGGCTGCGGTCGGCACGAATCACCGCCATATCGGGGGTGACGCCGGCAAAGGCGTTATCGAACACCGCGGGTGTAATCCCGGCTTGCAGGGCCTGTGCGCGAAAACCGGCCTGCCATTCGGCAAAGGTCTGGGTGGGTTGGATATCGAGATTGTCCACCGCCAATGGGGCAACCACCGCAGGCGCGATAGCCGGGGCCGTCTGGAGCTTGGGCAGGGGTTGAGCGTCCGCAGCGGTGGGCTTTTCGGCGCAGGCGACGAGCAGAATGAGGCTGGAGGCAGCGATCAATTGGCGTAGGTGCCAACGACGAGAAAGACTAGAGGGCATGCACAGGTCCAGGGGGTTACAAATCAGGTACAGACCTTATCATGCCAGAGGGGCGCTTGCCTTCAGGCAGCCAGAAAGTAAGAAGCCTCCCAGCTATTAGACTGGAAGGCTTCGCGGCGGTAGCTGCCTTTGCCCTTGCCGGCGCGTTCCTGACGACTGCGGAACAAGGGCTGGGCGATGATGGATTTGGCCTTGTTGGGGCCATGCTTGGATGGCTTTTTGCTCATGGTGGATTCTCTCGCTAGGGTGTGGAATGCAGCGGTGCAAATCATCTGCCGAAGTGGGCCGGCTGTAAAGCCCAGCGAGGTGTGGGAAATGTCACAAATAAGCGGTGGGCAGAGTCCATGTGGGGGCTTGCTCCCGCGACGGCCTGACAGCCGACGCTTATCTACCTGGCGCCCCAGGATCCAAATGTGGGAGCTGGCTTGCCTGCGATGGCGGTCTGACAGTCAACACAGTTGGATTGTGTACATATCCGTTGCTGCGGTAACGGCTACTTAGGGTTCCGCCCTGACGGCGGCTCACTTTTGAAAAACGCAAAAGTAAGCAAAACGCTCATGCCCCACCACTCGGCACCTCGCTTAGGCTCGGTGTGCCCGAACGCAGGCTTGAATCCGTGGGCCGCCGCCACGCGCCATCCATGGCGCGGGGCGGCTAACCCGGCGTCCTGCCGGGTTACCCACGAATTCAAGCCTGCGTTCGGCCAGCGTGGTTTAACGGGGCGCTTAAGATCAAAAGCAGAGCAAGAGCAAGAGCAAGAGCAAGAGCAAGATCAAGAGCAAGAGCAAGATCAAGAGCGGCTCGCTTCGCGTCGTGGTTACCGTTGAGCGCTACAGAGCTGTATCAGGAGCAAATGGGCCAATTGACCCACCGCCATCGCAGGCAAGCCAGCTCCCACAGGGTTTTGTGGTGTGGTACAGAGGGGGTTACTCGGCAGGCAACGCCAGGCGCTGGCCGGCCATCAGCAGCGACAGACGGCTCAGGCTCATCCACGGCGAGCCGGCTGCCTGGCCTTTGATTTGTGCGTCGATGCGCTGCGCTTCCAGCAGCAGTTGCGCCCAGCGTTGCGCCGAGTGCCGTTGCAGGGCTTTGCTCATCAGGGGTTTGCGCTTGTCCCACACCGGTGGCCGGGCCTGGCTGAAGCATTTGTCCAGCGGGGTGCCCTGGCTGTATTGCAGGGCAATGTTCGCCAGCACGCGCAGCTCACGAGCCAGGGCCCAGAGAATCACCGGTGGTTCCACCCCTTCGCCACGCAGGCCTTCAAGCATGCGCAACGCGTGGGCGGGCTCGCCGTTGAGGATGGCGTCCACCAGGCCGAACACATCAAAGCGCGCGCTATCGGCCACTGCGCCTTGCACGGTTTCGACGGTGATCTGCCCGTCTTCAGCCATCAACTTGAGCTTTTCGATCTCCTGGGCGGCAGCAAGCAGGTTGCCCTCGACCCGAGCGGCGATCAGCTCCACGGCGTCCTGTGTCGCCGCCAGGCCTGATTGCGACAGGCGCTGACGAATCCACTGTGGCAACTGGTTGCTGTCCACCGGCCAGATCTGGATGAACTGAGTCTGTGGACCTTCGACCAGGGCCTTGCCCCACTTGGTTTTCTGCGCGCTGCCGTCGAGCTTGGGCAGGCTGATCAGCAACACGGTGTCTTCGGCGGGGCGCGAGCAGTATTCCATCAGGGCCGCCGCGCCTTTATCGCCCGGCTTGCCCGAGGGCAGGCGCAGTTCCAGCAGGCGTTTCTCGGCAAACAGCGACATGCTCGCGCCGGCCTGCAGCAGCGTGCCCCAGTCGAAACTGGCGTCGGCGCTGAACACCTGGCGTTCATCGAAACCTTGCTGGCGTGCGGCGGTGCGGATCGCGTCGGCCGCTTCCTGGCACAGCAGCGGGTCATCGCCGCTGACGATATACACAGGCGCAAGGCCACCTTGCAGGTGTTTGGCGAGTTGGGCGGGGGCAAGTTTCATAGGCGGGGCGAACGGGGCGCCAGGGGCGCCCCGTCTGGCTTACTCGACAGGGACTTCAACAGGCGACTGTTTCGGCGTGTTGTCTTCATATTCCTGCGCAGCTTTCAGGGCGTCGGCGTCAGCCTTGGCCTTGTTGTCGGCCACTTGCTGCAGCTCAGCCAGTTTTTCCGGGGTGAGCATTTGCAGGCGAGTCATCATGCGCTGAATCAGCTCACGACGCATTTCCTTGCGCACCTGGAGGGTCTCGGAGTCTGAACCCACCAGGTTGTTGCCATCGTGGCTCACGACTTTCTGCACCTGGATCTTGTCACCCATCAGCGGCAACTGATCACGGCCTTGTATTTCGAACATCAGCGCCGTGTTCAATTCAACGTCGGACGCACGGCCAGCACTGGCGTAGCTGATATTGCGCTGGGTTTCGCGCTCATCCGTCAGGATCAGTTTGTAGGTCGCGCCGTTGTACACGTGCACACCGCTGTTTTCCAGGGTCTGGCGCAGCTGGGTGACGGTTTCGCCGTAGGCGTTGCGGGCGCTGACGTCGAGTTCCTTGAGCGACAGCTCATTGGTGCCGGTGCCGCGCAGCTGGAAGCCGCAAGCGCTCAACAGCACGGCAAGGCCCATAACCAGCAGATTGCGTTTGATCATTTTGTTGCTCCCCTTGAAACCAGGTGGGCCTTCTCGGGCCCTAAAGGTTTAGTTCGGCGCGGGGCCCAAGCCCCGCGCCCGATCCGATTTAGCTGGCGACGATATTGACCAGTTTGCCAGGCACCACGATCACCTTGCGGATGGTCAGGCCTTCGGTAAAGCGCAGCACGTTCTCATTGATACGTGCAGCCGCTTCGACCTCTTCACGGCTGGCGCTGGCCGGCATGTCGATCTGGCCACGCAGTTTACCGTTGACCTGGATGACCAGTTGCAGCGTGTCCTGAACCAGGGCGCTGTCATCCTGCACCGGCCAGGCGGCATCGATGACGGCACCGCTGTGGCCCAGACGGCTCCACAGATCATGGCTGATGTGCGGCGTGATCGGCGCGAGCAACAGGGTAACTGTTTCCAGGCCTTCCTGGATCAGCGCACGGTCTTGTTCGCTCGCCTGCGGGGCTTTTTCCAGCACGTTCATCAACGTCATCACCTGGGCGATGGCGGTGTTGAATTTGTGGTTCTGCCCGACGTCCTGGCTGGCCTGGCGAATAGCCAGGTGGATGCTGCGGCGCACGGCTTTCTGCTCGTCGTTCAAGGCGCCGATATCCAGCTTGCCCGGCAGGCCCTGGCTGACATGGGCGTGGGCCAGGCGCCAGACGCGCTTGAGGAAACGGTGCGAGCCTTCGACACCTGAGTCGGACCATTCGGCGCTCATGTCAGGCGGCGAGGCGAACATCATGAACAGGCGGCAGGTGTCGGCGCCGAACTGGTCGATCATCGACTGTGGGTCGACGCCGTTGTTCTTCGACTTGGCCATCTTCTCGGTGCCACCGATTTCAACCGGCAGGCCGTCGGCTTTCAACTTGGCGCTGATGACCTTGGCCTTGCTGTCACGCTCAAGCTCGACGTCCGCCGGGTTGAACCAGGTGTAGGCGCCATTGGCTTCGCGACGATAGTAAGTGTCGGCGATCACCATGCCCTGGGTCAGCAGGTTCTTGAACGGCTCATCGGAGCTCACCAGGCCTTCGTCACGCATCAGCTTATGGAAGAAGCGCGCATACAGCAGGTGGAGGATGGCGTGTTCGATGCCACCGATGTACTGATCCACCGGCAACCAATGGTCGGCTGCGGATTTCTCCACCAGGCCACCTTCATAGTGCGGCGAGGCATAACGAGCGTAGTACCACGAGGACTCCACGAAGGTGTCCATGGTGTCGGTTTCACGCTTGGCCGGCGCGCCGCACTTAGGGCAGCTGCACTCGTAGAACTCGGGCATGCGCGCCAACGGCGAGCCAGCGCCGTCCGGCACCACGTCTTCTGGCAGCACGACCGGCAGTTGGTCTTCCGGTACCGGTACGTCACCGCAGGTTTGGCAGTGGATGATCGGGATCGGGCAGCCCCAGTAGCGCTGGCGGCTGATGCCCCAGTCACGCAGGCGGAACTGGGTGCGCGAGGCACCGAGGTTTTTCTTGATCAGGGCCACTTCCATGGCGTCGAACGCACCCTGGAAATCCAGGCCGTCGAATTCGCCGGAGTTGATCAGCGTGCCGTGCTCGCCGTAGGCGTCTTGCCACGGCGCTGGGTTGGTGTCACCCGAGCTGGTGCGCACCACCGACTTGATCGGCAGGTTGTACTTGGTGGCGAACTCGAAATCGCGCTCGTCGTGCGCCGGCACGGCCATGACGGCGCCATCGCCGTAGTGCATCAGCACGTAGTTGGCGACCCATACCGGCAGCTTTTCGCCGGTCAAAGGGTGTTCGACGAACAGGCCGGTTGGCAGGCCCTTTTTTTCCTGGGTGGCGACGTCGGCTTCGGCCACGCTGCCGCCTTTGCATTCAGCGATGAACGCCTGCAGCTCAGGGTTGTTCTGTGCGGCCTGGGTGGCCAGCGGGTGTTCGGCGGCCACGGCGACGTAGGTCGCGCCCATCAGGGTGTCGGGGCGGGTGGTGAACACCTTGAGTGCGCCCGCTTCGCCGATGGAGTCGACGTTGTACGGGAACTGCACTTCCATGCCCTTGGATTTGCCGATCCAGTTGCGCTGCATGGTCTTGACCTGTTCAGGCCAGCCCGGCAGATCGTCGAGGCTCGACAACAGTTCATCCGCGTAGGCGGTGATCTTGAAGTAGTACATCGGGATTTCGCGCTTTTCGATCAGCGCGCCGGAACGCCAGCCGCGACCGTCGATGACCTGTTCGTTGGCCAGTACGGTCTGGTCGATCGGGTCCCAGTTCACGGTGCCGCTTTTTTTGTAGATCACGCCTTTTTCGAACAGGCGAGTGAACAGCCATTGTTCCCAACGGTAGTAATCGGGCTTGCAGGTGGTGACCTCGCGGGACCAGTCCACCGCCAGGCCCAGGCTGCGCAGCTGGGTCTTCATGTAGGCGATGTTTTCGTAGGTCCACTTGGCGGGCGCCACGTTGTTTTTCATCGCGGCGTTTTCTGCCGGCATGCCGAAGGCGTCCCAACCCATGGGCTGCAGCACGTTCTTGCCGAGCATGCGCTGGTAGCGCGAAATCACGTCGCCGATGGTGTAGTTGCGCACGTGCCCCATGTGTAGCTTGCCGCTGGGGTAAGGGAACATCGATAGGCAGTAGTAAGTCTCCTTGCCTGGCTGTTCACTGACTTCAAAGGACTTTTGCTCGTCCCAGAAGGTTTGGGCGGCATTTTCTATTTCACGGGGCTGATATTGTTCGTGCATGGCTACTTTTGAACTGGATAGGGGTGGCCTAATCCTCTTCGGTGCACTGTCCGGGTTGTTCGACACCAAGAAGCGGCGCGTCCGTGCCCAAACCCTGCGGGAAGTGGAGTTACAGGAAGCGCCGTAGCATACATGACCCCACTCTATCGAGGGAAACCCTGATTGCGCGCCGAGGGCCGTCTGTCGCGGCACCGGGCAGGCGCAGCAACGGGGGCTACGCTGTTTAGTGGGGAGCAAGTATTTCTTCAATGAGGTGAGGGGATGGTTGAATCGCAGCGAACTTTAACGAAACCGCAATTGTATGAGGGATTGATCGACCGTTTGGGTCGGGCATTGGATGCCGCAAGAACCGCAGGCCGATTGCGTGATGAACGGCCTCTGGAGCTGGAGTTGCGAGGCTTGAGCCAGGCGGAGCTTGAATTGATCAAGAACTACCTGGCGTTGAATCACGACCGCGCCTCCCATGGGCAGGCTTCCCCGCCCGCTCATTCGGGCAAGGTCATCTGGCTCAAAGACCTGGCGACCGGTCGCGGGGCAGAGAACTTGCGGTCCGTGCGGTGCAAGTGAGCCCGCGTTATCCGTTAGCGTTATCAAAATGTTGTCGGTAAGGATTGTTGCAAAACCCCGTTGCATCTAGGCTTCGGGCATCTTTGGAGATGCCCGATGCCTTTTCGTTATTTCATTAAACAACTGTTGTTGCCGCCCGGTATTTTTCTGCTGTTGTTGGCGTGTGCCTGGTGGTTTCGCCGCAGCCGTCCGCGCCTGGCGGGCTTGTGTTTTGCCCTGGGGCTTGGCGGGATGTGGTTGATCAGCCTGCCCGTGATGGTGCAGTGGGGCGCGCGCGTCCTCGAGACAGAGCCGCCTTTGGCCCGGGAAGACTGGGCCACCTTGGCCCAGCGTGCCGACGCGATTGTGGTGCTGGGCTCGGGGCGCGAGCGTGGGGACATTGCGTGGGGCAGCGACCAGCCCACCGGTATTGGCCTGGAACGTGAGCGTTTTGCCGCGCGACTGGCCAAGGCATCCGGTTTGCCGGTGCTGACCAGCGGCGGCTTGCACTACGGTACGCCACCCAGCGAGGCCGAGTTGATGGCGGTGTCGATGCAGGATGACTTCGGTGTCACCGTGCGTTGGAAAGAAGAACGTAGCCGTACCACCTGGGAAAACGCCCAGATGAGCGCCGAGATACTCTTGCCTCAAGGCATCAAGCGGGTGGTGGTGGTGACCCAGGCCTGGCACATGCCGCGCTCGGTGTGGAGCTTTGAGAAAGCCGGCTTCACCGTGGTGCCGGGGCCGGTGGGCTTTTTGGGAGTGGACCATGGCCGGCCGCTGGGTGGCTGGATGCCGGAGGTCAAGGCGGTGTGGCAAAGCGGGCAGTTGATCAATGAAGCGGTGGGGCAGGTGGGGTATCGGTTGTTCTACCGCTAGGCGCAACACAGGAGATCAAAATGTGGGAGCTGGCTTGCCTGCGATGGCGGTGGGTCAGTGAGCACTTAGGGCACTGATACACCGCCATCGCAGGCAAGCCAGCTCCCACAGGTCAGAGCGTTTTGGACATTCGTGCAGCCAGCAGAGCCCAGCCAAACAATGCCAGACACACAATGATCAATGGCCACGAACGCCATTGCAGGTACGGCGTGAGGTTGTGCATCGGCACCACCTCCCCATAGAGAATGCCACGCTCGAACTGCGGGATCTGCGCGGTGATCTGCCCAAACGGGTTGATCAGCCCGGTCACGCCGTTGTTGGTGGCGCGGATCATCCAGCGGCCAGCCTCCAGCGCACGCATTTGCGCCATTTGCAGGTGCTGCAGCGGGCCGATGGAACGGCCGAACCAAGTGTCGTTGCTGATGGTCAGCAGCAGGTCGCTTTGGGCCGACAGGCCGGCGGCGAATTCGGGGTACACCACTTCATAGCAAATGAACGGCGCAATCTGATATCCCTTGGCCTGCAGCATGGCCTGGTCAGAAGGGCCGCGGGCGAAGTCCGACATGGGCAGGTCGAAAAAGGCAATCAGCCCACGCAACATGTCCTGCAGCGGCACGTACTCGCCAAATGGCACCAGTTTTTGCTTGAGGTAGGTGCCGTCGCCTTCACCGATCACGGTGATACCGTTGAAGTAGCGCTTCTGGTGGTGCACTTCCTGGCGAATCGGTACCCCGGTGATCAACGCACTGTCCCGGTCGGCGGCGAACTTGCCCATCATGCCCAGGTAGCCCTCCACGGACTCCTTGAGCACCGGCACGGCGGTTTCCGGCCAGACCAGCAGGTCGACACGCTTGGAGCTCAGGCTCATGTCGCGGTACAGCGCCAACTGTGCATTGAGCTGCTCCGGGTCCCACTTCATGCTTTGCTCGACGTTGCCCTGGATCGCGGCCACGCTCAGCGGCGCGCCAGACGGCGACGTCCAGGCGTGATGCTTGAGCGCCAGGCCAATGGCCCAGGGCGCAACCAGTAATAACAGGCCCGCGCCGATGAAGGCATTGCGCTTGGTGGCCAGCAGGCGCGGCAGGTTGCACAAAAGTGCGGCGGTGAGTGCCAGGGCGAAGGAAATCAGCCACATCCCGCCCACTGGCGCGAGGCCGGTCAACGGCCCGTCGAGTTGACTGTAACCGGAGTACAACCACGGGAAACCGGTGAGGAACCAGCCCCGAAAGGCTTCTTGGCCGACCCACAACGCGGCGAACGTCAATGCGTCCGCCAGCGGTGCTTCGTTGCGGCGCAACCAGCGCGCCCACAGCCAGGCGGGCAGGGCAAAGAACCAGGCGATGGCGGCGGTGAACAGCAGCATCAGGAAACCCGCCAGCAGCACCGAAGCGCCGCCGAAGTGGTGGATGCTGTAGTAGATCCAACTGGTACCGGCGCCAAACAGGCCGAAGCCGAAACACCAGCCACGGCCCAGGGCCTGGCGGGGCGAGAGTTCCCGCAGGCCAATATAGAACAGGCCGACCGCTACCAGCGCCAACGGCCAGATATCGAACGGCGCCAGCGCCAGGGTAGTGATGGCGCCGGCCACCACGGCCAGCAGATTACCGGGCCAGCCGGGCGAGGTGAGACGGCGCATGTCAGTCCTTAGCGGGCAATAGGTGTCAGGCGAATCAAGTGGATACGACGGCTATCAGCATTGAGGATGCGGAAGCGATACGCACCGATCTCGGTGGTTTCATTACGCTTGGGCAAATGCCCGAACGCACTCATCACCAGGCCGCCGACGGTGTCGAACTCATCGTCCGAGAACTCGCTGTCGAAAAACTCGTTGAAGTTCTCGATGGGCGTCAGCGCCTTGATCAGGAAATCACCGCTGGGCAGCGGCTTGATGTAGCTGTCTTCTTCGACGTCGTGCTCGTCTTCGATGTCGCCGACGATCTGCTCCAGCACGTCCTCGATGGTGACCAGGCCGGCCACGCCGCCGTATTCGTCAATCACGATGGCCATGTGATTGTGGTTGGCGCGAAACTCGCGCAGCAGCACATTCAGGCGCTTGGACTCGGGCACGAAGGTGGCCGGGCGCAGCAGGTCCTTGATGTTGAAGCTGTCACCGTTCTCCTTGAGGATCAACGGCAGCAGGTCCTTGGCCAGCAAAACACCCATGACATCGTCATGGCTTTCACCGATCACCGGGTAGCGCGAATGCGCCGAGTCGATCACGGCCGGGAGGAACTCCCGTGGGGTCTGGGTCGCCTTGATGCTGACCATCTGCGAGCGCGGGACCATGATGTCGCGCACTTGCAGGTCAGCCACCTGGATGGCGCCCTCGACGATGGCCAGCGCTTCGCTGTCCAGCAATTTGTTCTGGTGTGCATCGCGCAGCAGCTCCAAGAGCTCCTGGCGGTTTTTCGGCTCGTGGGCAAAAGCCTGGGTCAGTTTACCCAGCCATGACTTTTGCCCGTTGCTCGATCGGTCTTCGCTCATAGCGATTACTCTAAATCCTTTGATATGACAGTTGAGTGTTGATCAGCTTTCGTCGTCTGCATACGGGTCGCGGTGACCTAGTTCTGCAAGCAACGTTCGTTCCAGGGCTTCCATTTCCTCGGCTTCGTCATCGTCTATATGGTCGTAACCCAAGAGATGCAAGCAGCCGTGGATGACTAGATGGGCCCAATGGGCTTCAAGTTCCTTGCCTTGTTCCGCGGCTTCTCGTTCGACCACCGCGACGCAGATCACCAGGTCGCCCAGCAACGGGATATCCAGCAATTCGTCGGGTACGTCGGCGGGGAAGGACAGTACGTTGGTGGCGTAGTCTTTGTGACGCCAGGTGTGGTTCAGCTCACGGCCTTCGGCCTCGTCCACCAGACGAATGGTCAGCTCCGAGTCAGCGGTGCGCTGGCGCAAGGCCAGTTCACACCATTGGCGGAACTGGGCTTCACTGGGGGCGCGCGCGTCGGTGGCCAGTTGCAGGTCTAGCTCAAGCATCGTGGCGAGCGTCCTTGGCGGGCGCGTCATCGCGGTGCTCGAAACGCTCATAGGCTTCGACAATGCGCTGCA
Organism: Pseudomonas sp. L13; assembly: GCF_009935965.1. Classification (NCBI taxonomy): domain Bacteria; kingdom Pseudomonadati; phylum Pseudomonadota; class Gammaproteobacteria; order Pseudomonadales; family Pseudomonadaceae; genus Pseudomonas; species Pseudomonas sp. L13. The sequence continues at coordinate 23,991 of NZ_QODJ01000024.1, read as the reverse complement.
CCAGCGGGTGGCGTACCACGTCCTTGGGCATGAAGTGCGTGAAGCTGATACCCGGCACGTCCTTGAGCACCTCGATCACCTGGCCCAGGCCCGACTTGGTGCCCTTGGGCAGGTCGACCTGGGTGATGTCGCCCGTGATCACGGCGGTTGAGCCGAAACCGATACGGGTGAGGAACATCTTCATCTGCTCGACGGTGGTGTTCTGGCTTTCGTCGAGAATGATGAAACTGTTGTTGAGCGTACGGCCACGCATGTAGGCCAGCGGGGCGATCTCGATCACTTGGCGCTCGATCAGCTTGGCCACGTATTCAAAGCCGAGCATCTCGTACAGCGCGTCGTAGAGCGGGCGCAGGTACGGGTCGATCTTCTGGGCCAGGTCGCCGGGGAGGAAACCGAGCTTTTCGCCGGCCTCGACCGCGGGGCGCACCAGCAGGATGCGCCGCACTTGCTCGCGCTCCAGGGCATCGACGGCGCAGGCCACGGCCAGGTATGTCTTGCCAGTACCGGCCGGGCCGATGCCGAAGTTGATGTCGTTGCCGAGGATTTCCTTGACGTACTTCTGCTGATTCAAGCCGCGTGGGCGAATCATGCCTTTTTTGGTACGCAAGGCCACGCTGGCTTCGGCCACCGGGTTATTGGCCAGATCTTCCACAGCCGATTCCTGCAGGTACAGGTGCACGGTCTCCGGCGACAGCTCGCTACCCTTGGTTTCACGGTAGAGACGGCGCAGCAGGTTTTCTGCAGACGTGGTGTGTTGAGGTTCACCAATGAGCTCGAACTGATTGCCGCGGTTGCGGATCTCGATGCTCAGGCGTTGTTCGATCAGGCGCAGGTGCTCGTCGAACTGTCCGCACAGGTTGGCGAAACGGCGAGCCTCAAACGGCTCGAGGATAAAGCGATGGGGTTCTGCTATGGGTGCGTTCAAGGTTGCTTTTAGCCGCCCTTTGGCTGATGAGGTGAGAGAGAGAATAACGCCAGGCGCCGGTGTGCGAAAGCACTTAAATAGCTTGGCCCCACTCTCGATAACCCTGAAGAACCCCTGTGGGAGCTGGCTTGCCTGCGATAGCGGTGGGTCAGTTGGCACATAGGGCACTGATGCATCGCTATCGCAGGCAAGCCAGCTCCCACATTTTGATCTTCATCCGGTCAGCGAGATCAGTTGATCAACGAGCCACGCAACGAGTGTGGTTGCGCCGCATCAATGTGCACATCGGCAAACTGGCCGATCAGCGTAGGATTATCGCAGCGGAAGTTGACGATTCGGTTGTTCTCGGTACGCCCCTGCAATTCACCCGGGTCTTTCTTCGAATAATCGGTGACCAGAATGCGCTGGATCGAACCGACCATTTGTCGGCTGATTTCAAAGCCCTGCTGATTAAGGCGATGTTGCAGCGCGTTCAAGCGCTCTTTTTTCAACGCTTCCGGGGTTTCATCCAGCAGGTCGGCAGCCGGGGTGCCCGGGCGCTGGCTGTAGACGAACGAGTAGGAGAAGTCGAAACCGACGTCTTCGATCAGCTTCATGGTCTGCTGGAAGTCTTTCTCGGTTTCACCCGGGAAGCCGACGATAAAGTCCGAACTGATGCAGATGCCTGGCACGGCGGCGCGCAGTTTGCGCAATTTGGATTTGTATTCCAGCGCGGTGTGGTTGCGCTTCATCGCCGACAGAATGCGGTCCGAACCCGATTGCACCGGCAAGTGCAGGTGTTTGACCAGCTCCGGCACTTCGGCGTGGGCCTGGATCAGGCTGTCGGAGAACTCCAACGGGTGCGAGGTGGTGTAGCGGATGCGCTCGATGCCGTCGACGGCGGCGACCACGCGGATCAATTCCGCCAGGTCGGCCAGGCGGCCGTCGTCGGTCAGGCCGCGGTAGCCGTTGACGTTCTGGCCCAGCAAAGTCACTTCGCGCACGCCGTTTTCTGCCAGGTGGATGATTTCTGCCAGCACATCGTCAAACGGCCGGCTGACTTCTTCGCCACGGGTGTAAGGCACCACGCAGAAGGTGCAGTACTTGCTGCAACCTTCCATCACCGACACATAGGCGCTCGGCCCATCGATGCGCGGTTCGGGCAGATGGTCGAACTTTTCGATTTCGGGGAACGACACGTCCACCTGCGGCAGCTTGGTGACGCGTGCGGCGTCGATCATTTCCGGCAGGCGGTGCAGGGTCTGCGGGCCGAACACCACATCGACATAGGGCGCGCGGTCGCGGATCGCGGCGCCTTCCTGACTGGCCACGCAACCGCCGACGGCGATCACCATGTCCGGGTTGGCCAGTTTCAATTCGCGCCAGCGGCCCAGTTGCGAATACACACGGTCCTGGGCCCGCTCGCGGATCGAGCAGGTATTGAGCAGGATCACGTCGGCATCTTCGGCGCGGGCAGTGACTTCCAGGGCCTGGTGTTCGCCCAGCAAGTCGACCATGCGCGAGCTGTCGTACTCGTTCATCTGGCAACCGTGGGTTTCGATGTAAAGCTTCTTGGCCATGGGAATCGTCAACTGGTGGTAAAGAACCGCGCATTATAGGGGGCATGCCCATTGGTTCCTAGCGCTGTGCATCGGGTGCCATGCTATAGTTCGCGCCCTCTTTTATATCCCCATGTGTTGTTCGCCCACCATGACCAAACGTGAAGCTCCAATCTATAAGGTGATTTTCCTCAACCAGGGCCAGGTGTTCGAAATGTACGCCAAGCAGATCTATCAAAGTGATCTGTGGGGATTCCTGGAGGTGGAAGAGTTCGTCTTTGGCGAGCGCACCCAGTTGGTGGTCGATCCGGGCGAAGAAAAGCTCAAGGCCCAGTTCGAAGGCGTGGTGCGCAGCTTTGTGCCGATGCATTCGATTGTGCGCATCGATGAAGTCGAACGCCTGGGTACGCCCAAAATCAGTGAGGCTCGGGGCGTGAGCAATGTGATGCCGTTTCCGATGCCGATGCCTGAGAAGTAGGGCTTTAGACCGAAGGGTGCCTATCGCAGGCAAGCCAGCTCCCACAGTTGACTGCATTTCAACATTGAAACGCGGTCGAATGTGGGAGCTGGCTTGCCTGCGATAGCGATGTAAGGTCTACAAAAAAATCAGGGAAGGGGTGAAAACGGCGAACGCCCATCAGCGCTCTGCAGCTCTTGCAGGTAGTTGCGGAAAATCTGCCCCAGCACCTGGGTCGCCACTTCCAGTTCATCGCGCTGCATGTGCTCGGCGACTTCGTCGGCGGTGTCCAGTGCGTCTTCGGCGCCGTTGACCGCGGCCATTTTCAGCACGATGTACGCCTGAACGTTGTTTGCCGGCACGCCTTCGCCTTTGAAGAACATGTTGCCCAACTGGTATTGCGCCTGGGCGTGGCCCTGCAACGAGGCTTTCTCGAAGTAGCTCAACGCTTTGTTGAGATCAACGGCCGGGTTCTTGCTGTCGTGGTAGTACTCGCCCAACTCGTATTGCGCCTGCGCATCCCCGTCCTCGGCCTGTTTCTGGCACGCGCTCAGGGCTTCGGCCTGGCTGTCTGGCTGGGTATTGAGGGTGCAACGACCCATCGCTGGGATTAACAACGAGTTGCCGCCGGCCTGGGCATGTGCCAGTAGCGGTTGAAGGAGCAACAGGCAGCCCAGAACCAGGGTGCGGCCGGTGCGTTTCATGGGAATCGACTTACCTCTGACGGGGCGCGGGACCCTCGGGGGAGTCCAATAAGCGCGCATTATGAAATAAGCAGGCCTCTGCTTACAAAGTCTTTACTCGTTTTTCTGCTGCTTGGGCAAGTTATCTGCCGGATTGCAGGGCAATTCTCGAAAAAACCAGGAATTGTCTGTAAGCAAAGTAGCAAATCTGACGCTGCCAGGGGCAACGCCAGAAGGTGCCGTCACTTATTTCAGGGCCGCGAAGGCGCGCTCGGCAGCATCCAGGGTCAATTTCAGTTCGGCTTCGCCATGGGCAATCGAGGTGAAGCCGGCTTCAAAGGCGCTTGGTGCCAGGTACACGCCGCCTTCAAGCATCAGGTGGAAGAAGCGCTTGAACAGCTCGGCATCGCTGCCCATCACGTCATCGAAGGTGACGATCTCGTCGGCGCCGCTGAAGTACAGGCCGAACATGCCACCGGCCTGGGTGGTCACAAACGGGATACCGGCGGCGTCGGCGCGCTGTTGCAGGCCGTCGAGCAGGCGTGTGGTGTAGTCGGTCAGCTCGGCGTGGAAACCCGGGCGGCTGATCAGGCGCAGGGTGGTCAGGCCGGCGGCCATTGCCAGCGGGTTACCCGACAAGGTGCCTGCCTGGTAGACCGGGCCGAGCGGGGCGATGTGTTGCATGATCTCGCGCTTGCCGCCGAAGCAGCCTACCGGCATGCCGCCGCCAATGATCTTGCCGAAGGTGCTCAGGTCTGGCGTGACGCCGTAGTAAGCCTGTGCGCCACCAAGGGCGACCCGGAAACCGGTCATCACTTCGTCAAAAATCAGCACCACGCCATGCTTGTCGCACTGCTCGCGCAGGCCCTCAAGGAAACCCGGGGCCGGTGGCACGCAGTTCATGTTGCCGGCAACCGGCTCGACGATGATGCACGCCACGTCCTGGCCGACTTCGCTGAGCATCTGCTCGACGGCGGCGATGTCGTTGAACGGCAAGGTCAGGGTGTGCTTGGCGAACGCCGCAGGTACGCCAGCGGAATTGGGAACGCCTTGGGTCAGCGCGCCGGAGCCGGCTTTTACCAGCAGGCTGTCGGAGTGGCCGTGGTAGCAGCCTTCGAACTTGATGATGTTGTCGCGGCCGGTAAAACCACGGGCCAGGCGGATCGCGCTCATGGTCGCTTCGGTGCCGGAGCTGACCATGCGTACCATCTCCATCGACGGCACGATCGAGCAGACCAGGTCGGCCATCTCGGTTTCCATCGCGGTCGGGGCGCCGTAGGACAAGCCGTGTTGCAGTTGCTGGCGCACCGCGTCGAGCACGTCCGGATGGCTGTGGCCGAGGATCATCGGGCCCCAGGAGCCGACGTAGTCGACATAGCGCTTGTCGTCTTCATCGGTGACGTAGGCACCTTCGGCATGCTTGAAGAACAACGGCGTGCCGCCCACGCTCTTGAACGCACGCACGGGGGAGTTCACACCGCCGGGGATGTGTTTCTGGGCGTTGGCAAACAGGGTTTCGGAACGGGACATGATCGGGCTCTCTAAACTGAAGGTTTAAGAAGGTCGTTGAACGCACGGGCGCGGCGTGTGACTTCCTGGGTGCTGTCGGCACCGAACAGGCCATGGACCACGGCGAGCAGGTCGGCCCCGTGGGCCACCAGCGGCTCGGCGTTTTCCAAGGTGACGCCGCCGATCACGCAGATCGGCAGGTGCAGGCGCTTGCGGGCCTGGGCCAGCATGTCAACGGTGGCGGCAGGTGCGCCGGGTTTGGTCGTGGAATTGAAGAAGCGGCCGAAGGCGACGTAGCTGGCGCCTTCTTTGGCGGCCTGTTCGGCCAGTTCGATCTGGCTGTGGCAGGTGGCACCGATGATCGCCTTAGAACCGAGCAGCGCACGGGCCGGGGTCAGCGGGCCGTCGGTCTGGCCCAGGTGTACGCCGACGCCCAGGCGCGCGGCCAGTTCGGCATCGTCGTTGATGATCAATTGAGTCTTGTAGCGCGAGCACAGTTCATACAGTTTTTCGGCTTCACGCAGGCGGCGTGCCTCGTCGCTGCTTTTGTCGCGGTACTGCAATAGGGTGACGCCACCGTCCAGCGCCGCCTCGACGTAGGCGAGGAATTTGCCGGCCAACAGCTGGCTGTCGGTAATGGCGTAAAGGCCGCGTAGTTTCATCGGGCAAACCCCTTGCTGACGAGCGATAAGTTACGAGCAGAAATCCAGCGGCAATCGGCGCGGCACGAACTGGCCCTGGCCGAGTTGTTCGGCGTCGCGCAGGGTACGCCACGTGTAGTTGAGGGCCGTTTGTACGGCGCTGGCCAGGCCTTCGCCCTGGGCAATGCGCCCGGCCAGCGCACTGGCCAAGGTGCAACCCGAACCGTGATAACTGCCGGGCAGGCGTTGGCAGGTAAAGGTCTGGCGCGTGCCGTCACGGCTGTACAGACGGTTGTGCACTTCGTGCTCATCGCCATGGCCGCCGGTGATCAGCAGGTGCTTGATGTACGGCAGCAGCTTCTCGGCGCAGTCGTCGGCGCTGCCGTCGGGCAGTTCCGCGAGGATGCGCGCTTCGGGCAGGTTGGGGGTGGCGATCAATGACAGGGGCAGCAGCCGCTCGCGCATCGCATAACCGACCTCGTCCTTGCCCAGGCTACCGCCGCCGCCGGCGCGCAGCACCGGGTCGCAGACCACCGGCAAATGCGGATGTGCCTGCAGCAGTTCGACCACGGTGTCGACCATCGCGGTGGAACCGAGCATGCCCAGCTTGACCGCCGCGACTTCAGAGTCGCCGAGCACGGCATTGGCCTGGGCCAGTACCCACTCACGGTCAAGCACGCGGAAATCACTGACATTGACGGTGTTCTGCACGGTCAAGGCGGTGACGGCCGGGGCCGCGTGGCAGCCCTGGGCGAGCAGGGCTTCGATATCTGCCTGCAGGCCGGCGCCACCACTGGGGTCGTGGCCGGAGAGACAGAGGACAACGGGGCGAGAGCAGTAGATATTCATGGTGCGCGAGCTTACCACCAAACGCTTTTTGCGTGGCTGCCTGGCGATGGCAGAAGTTTGCCGCTGCGGCGCGACTTGCCGTGGCTGAGCGCTGCACCGAAATGAGCTGAAAGCATTGCCCTAGAGCTGTCCTAAAAAAAGTTCCAGCGGTGGCTAATGGCTTTTACTGGCTATGCTAAAGTGCATCCAAACAACTTACTGTATCGCCGGTGTACGTCTTCTCAAAAGGAATGGGGGGCTTTTGACACAACCGGACCAGGCCACGCTGGGGCTCTATGCGCTATTTGCTGATTTTTTTATTGTGCGGGCTGCCGATGCTCGCCAGCGCCGTCGAGTTCAACCAGAACACGCGAAGCCTCCCGTTGGGCCGGGTCATGCAAGTGCTCGAAGACCCAACCGATGCCCTGACCATCGCCGATGTCAGCTCCCCCGCCTATGGCGCCCAGTTCAAGACCCATGATAAAGACACCCTCAATGCCGGCTATTCACGCTCGGTGTTCTGGCTGAAGGTCAACCTGCACTACACCGCCACAGATCCCCGCGCACCACGCACCTGGTTTCTGGAACTGGCCTACCCGCCGCTCAATCGCCTGGACCTTTACCAGAACGACGGCACCGGGAATTACCGCCTCACCGCCCGCACCGGCAGCGCGTTGCCGTTTTCCAGCCGAGAGGTGAGCCAGAGCAACTACCTGTTCAAGCTCAGCTTCTTGCCCGACCAGCAACAAACCGTCTACCTGCGCTTGCAAAGCCAAGGCTCGATCCAGGCACCTTTGACATTATGGGCCGGCACCGCCTACATGGAGGAGCAGCCGCTGCGCTTGTACGTGCTCGGCGCCATCTACGGTGTGTTGCTGGGCATGCTGATCTACAACCTGTTCATCTACCTGAGCGTGCGCGACACCAGCTACCTCTATTACATCCTCTATATCGCCTCGTTCGGCTTGTATCAGCTGTCGGTCAATGGTGTGGCGGTGGAGTACTTCTGGCCGAACAACCCGTGGTGGGCGAATGCTGCAGTGCCCTTCCTGATCGGCTCGGCGGCCTTGTTCGGCAGTCTGTTCGCGCGCAGCTTCCTGCACACCGCGCAGCACAGCCGCTGGCTCAACCGAATCCTGCTGGCGCTCGCGGCCTGTGGTGGGTTGGTGATGGCACTGGCGTTGTTGACCAGTTACGCCGTGGCCCTGCGCCTGGCCACTGCGCTGGCGCTGGTGTTTACCGTGACCATCTTCGTGGCGGCCATCAAGGCCTGGTATTGCGGGCAGCGCATGGCGCGTTATTTCATCATCGCCTGGTCGGCCTTTCTGCTCGGCGGGGTGGTCAATACCCTGATGGTGCTGGGTTACCTGCCTAACGTGTTCCTGACCATGTACGCCAGCCAGCTCGGCTCGGCCATTGAAGTGGCGCTGTTGTCCCTGGCCCTGGCCGACCGCATCAACGGCATGCGCGAACAACAGGCGCAGATTCTGCTCGATGCCAGCCAGAAACTCGAAGCGCTCAACCAGCAACTGGCCCGCAGCAACCGCCTCAAAGACGAATTTCTCGCCACCCTGACCCACGAACTGCGCACGCCGATGAACGGTGTGATCGGCTCGTTGGAGCTGATGCAAACCGTGTCATTGGACGATGACATGACGCAGTACCAGCAAACCGCCGCCGGCTCGGCGCGGGACATGATGCGCATGGTCAACGGCATCCTCACCCTCACCGAATTGCAGGCCGGTCGCCTGGTGGCCCAAGCGCAAGTGTTCAGCCTGCGCGGCACGCTCGACACCTTGCGCCAGCAATTCACCGGCAGCGCCCAGAGCAAGGGCCTGGCGTTTTCCATTGATGTGGCCGATGAGGTGCCGGATCGTCTGATCGGCGATGCCGACAAACTGCTCCAGTGCCTGGATTGCCTGCTCGATAACGCCTTCAAATTCACCCACGTCGGCGCGGTGCGTTTGCGGGTGGTGGGCGTGCCACAAGGGGATGGCGCCTTGCACCTGAGCTTTATCGTCACCGACACCGGTATCGGCTTTGCCTTTCTTGATGAGGCCACGCTGTATCAGCGTTTCTTCCAGCTCGACGGTTCGATGACGCGTGAATACGGCGGTCTGGGCATTGGCCTGGCGATCTGCCGGCAGTTGATCGAACTGCTGGGCGGGCGCCTGACTCATCATTCGGAACCCCGTAAAGGCAGCCGCTTCCAGTTGGAAGTGGACGTCAGCGCCGTGCCGCAGCAGGTGACGCCCGCCGCGCAAACGCTGCCTGCACAGCGTGCGCCTCAGGAATGCACGGTGCTGCTGGTGGACGACAACAGCGTGGGCCAACTGGCGGTGCGTGGCATGTTGCTCAAGCTTGGTTACCGGGTCAAAACCGTGGAAAGCGGCCCGGCGGCGCTCGCTGCATTGCAAGCGCACGGCTTCGACGCCGTACTGCTGGACGTTCCTGAGGGTGGTTTTTCGTTGTGCTGCCAGATTCGCGCATTGCCCGGCTGCGGTGAATTGCCGGTGATCGCCCTGAGCACTTCGCCCAATGGACCGGAGCGTGAGCGCTGCCATGGCATTGGCATGACGGATCGGCTGGCCAAACCGGTGCGTTTCGATGCTTTGCAGGCGGCGCTTGAGCGTAGCGTGCTGTGCGCGGATGAGGGTGAAAGCGCCGAGCATTCGGCGCGTATGCCACTTTTTTAAGCGCAGTGGCAGTGCTTAACTGAAAAAACCGGCCTCAATCGATCTGTGTTTTTTGTAGGAGCGAGCTTGCTCGCGAAGAACGTCAACGATAACGCGCCCATCTTGGGGTAGCGCGTTGCGCTCAGGTTTTTCGCGAGCAAGCTCGCTCCTACAGGCAGCCTGAAATCGATGCGGCCTTTTCCAGGAGGCCCGTCATGAACCTGCATCAGTTTGCCGAAACCCACGACGTCACCAACCAGCCACCGTCCCTGGACGGCACCAACCTGTATCGCATCGACTTGCCTTTGCAGGAATGGTCACGCCGCTTTGGCGCTGGCTGGGCCGAGTCGCGCATGGATGCCTACGGCGCGCTGGCGGGTGGGCCATTGATGGCGGCGGGGTTCCTGGCCAACCAGAACAAACCGGTGTTCAGCAGCCACGACCGTTATGGCCATCGCATTGACCTGGTGGAGTTTCACCCGGCTTATCACGAGCTGATGCGCACCGCCGTCGAACATGGTCTGCCGTCGTTGCCGTGGGCCCATCCGCAGGCTGGCGCCCATGTGGCGCGTGCGGCGATGACCTACCTGCACAGCCAGGCCGAAGCCGGCAGCGGTTGCCCGCTGACCATGACCTTCGCCTGCGTCCCGGCCCTGCGCCTGCAACCTGCGCTGGCGGACTTCTGGCTGCCGAAAATCCTCAATACCCAGTACGACCCGCGCAATGTCGGCATCGCCCACAAGGCCGGCGTTACTATCGGCATGGCCATGACCGAGAAGCAGGGCGGCACCGACGTGCGCGCCAACACCACCCGCGCTTACCCCGTGGGCGCGGGCGGCCCTGGCCAAGCCTATGAACTGGTGGGGCATAAGTGGTTTTGCTCGGCACCGATGTGCGATGGCTTTCTGACCCTGGCCCAGACCGACAAGGGCCTGACCTGTTTCCTGCTGCCCCGGCACCGCCCGGATGACACGCGCAACGAGTTCTACATCCAGCGCTTGAAGAACAAACTCGGCAACTGCTCCAACGCCTCCAGCGAAGTGGAGTTTCGCGGCGCCCTGGCGTGGATGGTCGGCGAAGAAGGCCGGGGCGTGCCAACCATCATCGAAATGGTCGCCATGACGCGCTTCGATTGCATGGTCGGCTCCAGCGCCTTGATGCGCCAGGCGCTGACCCAGGCCAGCCATCACTGCGCCCATCGCCAGGTGGGTGGCCGCGTGCTCAGCGAGCAGCCGCTGATGCAGAACGTGCTGGCCGACCTGGCCCTGGAAAGCGAAGCAGCCCTGGCCTTGAGCCTACGCATGGGCCGCGCCCTGGATCATCTTGATGATGCGCATGAAGCCAAATTCGCCCGGCTGGTCACGGCCGTGGGCAAATATTGGATCTGCAAGCGCGCGCCCGCGATGATCAACGAAGCCGCCGAATGCATGGGCGGTGCCGGGTATGTGGAGGACAGCATCCTGCCGCGCCTTTACCGCGAGGCGCCGGTGAATTCGACGTGGGAAGGTTCCGGCAATGTGCAGTGCCTGGACGTATTGCGTGCACTGTCCAAAGAGCCCGGTGTGCTTGAGGTGCTGTTTGTCGAACTGGGCGATGGCCACGGCGACAAGCCGTTGGCGCGGCATATCGAGCGGTTGAAGGCGGCGTTCATGGACACCCAGGATATCCAGTATCGGGCACGGCAACTGACTGAGGACATCGCCCTGGCGTTGCAGGCCAAGTTGCTGTTGGAGGCGGGGAATGCGGCGGTCAGCGATGGGTTTATTGCTAGCCGGTTGGGTGAGTCGTCGGGGCGGGTATATGGCACCTTGCCGCGTGGCGTCGACGTGGAAGCAATTGTCGCCCGCTCAACCCCACAATCCCTCTGAATAAACACGGTCAACTGTAGGAGCGAGCTTGCTCGCGAAAAACCTCAACGATAACGCGTGCTTCCTGAATAAACGCGGCGCCTATGGGTTTCTCGCGAGCAAGCTCGCTCCTACAGGGTGTTAGGGCTTGTCACCTCCATATTTTAAGGTGCATTCCAATCCTGTGGTTTCGGTGAAGCCTGGATACAGGCAAGATAAAGGCCTGCAAGTCAGAACACAGGATGCTTACCGTGACCGAAGCTTTTGTTGTCGTTAAAACCGCCGAAGAAGCCGTGGACCGGCTGGCGGCGCTGCATGAGCGTGCCACTGGCGCGCTCAACCAGGCGCTCAAGCAATACCTCAAGGACCGCGTCGAGCCCGACGCCGCGCAGCGCGCATTGTTTCGCTACCCGGAACTGCGCCTGACCTATCACTGCCACGGTGAAGTCCCACAGACCACTCGGGCGTATGCCAAGGTGCAACTGCCGGGTACCTACAGCGTCACCGTGACCCATCCGGCCGCGTTCCGTAAGTACCTGCTGGAGCAACTGGTGCCGCTGATGCACGACTTCACCGTGACGGTGGAAGTGGGCGTCAGCCAGCAGAACATCCCGTACCCCTATGTGGTGGAGCAGGGCGATGAACTGGCCGGCTCCGGCGTCACTGCCGCGACTCTGGCCCGCGTGTTCCCCAGTACCGACCTGTCTGCCGCCACCGATGGCATTGCCGATGGCCTGTACGACTGGGAAAACACCGACCCGCTGCCCCTGGCCCTGTTCGATGCCGCCCGCGTGGACTTTTCCCTGCGTCGCCTGGTGCATTACACCGGCAGCGACTGGCGCCATGTACAGCCGTGGATCCTGCTGACCAACTACCACCGCTACGTGGACCAGTTCATCCTGCATGGCCTGGAGCAACTGCGCAGCGACCCGCGGTTTATCCGCATGGTGCTGCCCGGCAACGTGGTGATCGACAAGAGCATGGACCACGGCGAAGCCTCGGCCATTGCCGCCGGCGTGGTGTGGCACCGCTACCAGATGCCGGCGTATCACCTGCAGGCCACTGACGGCCATGGCGTGACCCTGGTGAACATCGGTGTGGGCCCGTCCAACGCCAAGAACATCACCGACCACTTGGCCGTATTGCGCCCGCATTGCTGGCTGATGATCGGCCACTGCGGCGGCCTGCGCCAATCCCAGACCATCGGCGACTATGTACTGGCCCACGCCTATATGCGCCGTGATGGGATTCTCGACCGCGTGGTACCACCGAACATCCCGATTCCGGCCCTGGCCGAAGTGCAGCTGGCGCTTCAGCAAGCGGCGGCGAAAGTCACCGGCGAAAAAGGCGAGGAGCTGAAAAAACGCCTGCGCACCGGCACCGTGCTGACCTATGACGACCGGAACTGGGAACTGCGCTGGGCCCAGGAGCGCCCGCTGATCAACCTGTCCCGTGCCGTGGCCGTGGACATGGAAAGCGGCACCATCGCCGCCCAGGGTTACCGTTTACGCGTGCCTTACGGCACTTTGCTGTGTGTATCGGATAAGCCGTTGCACAGCGAGATCAAACTGCCGGGTTCGGCCAACGCGTTCTATGAGCGTGCGGTCAGCCAGCACTTGAAGATCGGCATCGAGGCGGTCGACCTGTTGCGCACCGAACTCAACTCCTTGCACTCGCGCAAACTGCGCAGCTTCGACGAGCCGCCGTTCCGCTAAGCGGTTGGGATGGTCATTTAGCGGTCAGGCCACTAGCATTGTCGGTCCTGACCGTTAGATGTTCCTTTGCCATGTCCCGTCCCACTCGTCCCGATTCACGCCGCCCTGGCGTGAAACCACCGCATTCTGCCGCTCGCCGCGTTGCCAAGGCGCCACCGGCCGAGCCGAAGTTGATCCTGTTCAATAAACCTTTCGATGTGCTGACCCAATTCAGCGACGAAGGCGGGCGCGCGACCCTCAAGGATTTTATTGATATCCCCGGTATTTACCCGGCAGGGCGCCTGGACCGTGACAGCGAGGGCTTGCTGCTGCTGACCAACGATGGCCAGCTTCAGGCGCGGATTGCCGACCCCAAGCACAAACTGGCGAAAACCTACTGGGTGCAGGTAGAAGGCGAACCCACCGAAGAACAGCTGCAACGCCTGCGCCAAGGCGTGGAGCTCAACGACGGCATGACCTTGCCGGCCGAGGCGCGGCAACTGGATGAACCGACGTTATGGCCGCGCAACCCGCCGGTACGTTTTCGTAAAAGCGTGCCCACCCACTGGCTGGAACTGGTGATTCGCGAAGGGCGTAATCGCCAGGTACGGCGCATGACCGCGGCGGTAGGCTTGCCGACCCTGCGCCTGGTGCGCGTGCGTATTGGTGAGTGGTCGATCGAGGGCCTGGATCAAGGCCAGTGGAAGGCAGTGCCGGCGCGCTTATAAGGCGCCGGATTCAATCAGGCCGATCACCACGCTCTTGATGATGAACGCGGCCACGCCCAGGCCCAGCACGAAAAACAGGATGAACGAACCAAAGCGCCCGGCTTTGGATTTCTTCGCCAGGTCCCAGACGATGAAGCCCATGAAAATGATCAGGATGCTGACCAGGCCAGTCATCATCCATTCTTCAAACAGGGCGGGGTCGATGTTGTTCATGGGGCTCTTCCGACAAGACAAGCGAGCAGTATACGGCAGCATCCTAGACGCAACATTGACCTGAGTCCTGCACGGGCAGGGGCTTACTGTGATGCCATTGTAGGAGCGAGCTTGCTCGCGAAAAACTCACAGACGCCGCGTTCATTCAGAAGGCACGCGTTATCGTTAACGTTTTTCGCGAGCAAGCTCGCTCCTACAGTTGAACATCCTCAGGTGCGCAGGTGGGTCAGGGGCAGTTCGGTGCTGTTCAATACCTGATTGAGCACAAAGCTGGAACGCACGCTGGTCACCCCTTCAATACGGGTCAGGTGGCCCAGCAGCAGCTTCTGATAATGGTCCATGTCCGGCACCACCACCTTCAACTGATAGTCCGCATCCATGCCGGTCACCAAACTGCACTCCAGCACTTGCGGCAGGGTGCGGATGGCGGCTTCGAAATTCTCGAAGCGCTCCGGCGTGTGACGGTCCATGCCGATCAATACATAAGCGGTGAGGCTCAGGCCGAGCATCTTGCGGTCGAGCAGGGCGACCTGGCGGGCGATGTAGCCGTCGTCTTCCAACTGCTTGACCCGGCGTGAGCAGGGCGAAGGCGACAGGCCGATGCGTTCGGCCAGCTCCTGGTTGGAGATCCTCGCGTCGCGCTGCAATTCCGCCAGAATACTCAGGTCGTATCGGTCAAGCTTGCTCATTGGGTTGGCCTTTGTCGTAACTATTGCGGTGAATTATCCATGAAGGGTTAAAAATTGCGCAAGCACTGTTTATTGACGCAATCTTCGCAATCCTCTGCCCGCCCGGCACGCCTATGATTACCAACAGAATCACCGCCTGGACAACAGTCCACAGCAACGCGCCCAATCAGGCTCGTTGCGGCCGCCGCCCCAGCAGGGTTGAGCCGGCCTCCAGGCTGCACACTGTCCACAAGACGGCGTGAGGTGAGCCAACGTTAAAAGCGTTGAGCCAGGACGAAATTCTCAAGGGGTGGCCGACGGGTCACCCCTTTTTCTTTGTGCGCGTTTTACCTTCAGAAAATAGTTCTCGTGACTGATAACCTGTCTCAGAACCGGGCGAGGCTTTTCCAGTCTCATGATCAAGCCCCAATCCGCAGTGAGGAAAAGCATGAAGCGCATCTGGCGTATGGCAGGTGTTGGTTTGCTGGTGGTCAGCGTCGGCTCCCAGGCGATGGCCGACGAACGCGATAACTCACCAGGCCCGGGGCATGGGCCGCAGGGGCAGCATGAACGGGGCCCCGAAGGTGGGCCGCGGCCTGAGCATAACCTGCCGATCCAGGGCCGGCCCGATACCGTGCGCCAGACCCAGGAGCCGCGCCAGGGTTATTACCGTGATATTCCCCGACGCAACGATGACAACCGGCATTGGGAGGCCGGTGGCCCTGGTTCGCGCCCGGGCAATGACCATCCCAACGATAACCGCTGGCCGGGTCGCCCTGACGGGCATGGCAATGGCTGGGGGCCTGGGCCGCAGCATCGCCCTGGGTATGTCATCGAGCGTTTCCCCGAGCGCAATTACCGCGTGCCGTACCGTGGCCAGGATTACTTCTACTCGGGAGGCTACTGGTACCGGCCCCAAGGCCCTCGCTACGTAGTGGTGACGCCGCCCTATGGCATCCGCGTGCATTACCTGCCGGACTACGCGCGTGAAGTGTGGGTAGGCGGCTCGCTGTTGTTCCTCGCCGCAGGCGCTTATTACGCCTACGAGCAAAGCACCCAGCAATACGTGGTGGTACAACCGCCGGCGCAGGTGCCATCACCCCCGCCGGCGCCTCAAGGCAACGGCTATGACGTAGTGGCTTACCCGGCCAACGGCCAATCGCCAGCCCAGGTCCAGCAGGACGGCTACGACTGTTATCGCTGGGCGGTGCAACAAAGTGGCTTCGACCCGCGCACCGTGACCTACGCCCCGGACCCTGCGGTGGTGCAAGCCTACCGCCAGGCCCAGGGCAACTGCCTGGGCAGTCGCGGGTATCAGGTGCAACAGTAGCAGTGGCAAGCTACGAGTATTTAGCTTCAAGCTTGAGGCTTATCACTTGAAGCTTGTAGCTGATCCGCCGGATCCGCATGCACCAGCACTTCGGCTTTCGGGTATTCCCGGTGAATGGCATCGGCGGCCTGGTCGCTGATGCCGTGGGCCACCGACAGCGTCAATTCCCCCGGCAATTCCAGATGTAACTGCACAAACCAGTGGTTGCCGGAAACCCGCGTGCGCAAGTCGTGGGCACCCAGCACGCCGGGTACGCCACGGGCCAGTTCCAGCATGTGCTGGCTGACATCCGGCGGTAGCTCCTCATCCATCAGCACGGCAAAGCTTTCCCGGGCGATCTGGATCGCGCTCCACAGAATGTAGGCGGCGATCCCCAGGCCAAACCAGGCGTCGACCTGATGAAAGCCCACCCCAGCCAACACCAGCGCAATCAGGATGCTGCCATTGAGCAGCAAGTCTGAACGGTAGTGCAGCGAGTCGGCACGCACCGCGTTGGAGCCGGTCTCGCGCACCACGCGGTGTTGCAGCACCAGCAGGGCCACGGTCAGCGCCAGGGACAAGATAATCACGCCGATACTCAACCACGGTGCGCCAACCGGCTCTGGGTGCTTGAGCCGTTCATAGGCCTGGAGCGCAATCAGCACCGCACTGCCGGCGATAAACAAGGCCTGCGCCATTCCCGCCAGCGACTCCGCCTTGCCATGCCCATAACGGTGATCGTCATCGGCCGGGCGCAGGGCGTAATGCACTGCCAGCAAATTCAACAGCGAAGTGACGCCGTCGAGCAGTGAGTCGGTCAGCCCGGCGAGCATGCTCACCGAGCCGCTGAGCCACCAGGCGATGGCCTTGGTCACAATCAACACACAGGCCACGCCCACCGAGGCGCGGGTGGCCAGGCGCAAAAGCCTGGCGTGTTCGGGGCTGCTGGTCATGAGCTGTCCTTACGCGGCAGGCTGCAGGCCCAGGGCCGCCAGTTGCTGCACGCTGCCCTTGAACTGGATCAGGCGTGGGTCGTCCAGCGGCAAGGTGCGGCCGGTTTCTTTCTGGATGATGCTTTGCAGCTTGGCGTTATCGACCGTGCCGTCGGCGCCGATGGCTTCGTGCAGTTTCTCGGGGGCGACCTGGGCGGTCTTGCCCGGTTCGAAGTAAATGGCGCCCGTGGCGAAGTCGACACCGAAGGCGATCAGGCCGGGGATCACATAAAACAACAGGCCGAGGGCATCGAGTACCGCGATGGTCGGATCGATCTTGCCGTCGATCTGGCCACGGCGGTCGGGGTAGAAAATCGACCCGCAAGCGGTGAGTTGGCTCAGCAGGGTGACGGCGAGGACACCGCCGATGACACGGGAAGCGATACGCATGAAAAAGTCTCCTGAACAGATTTAAGGGTGACTATAAGCCAGATCGGCCAGACGCCGATGAACCAATGTGGGAGCTGGCTTGCCTGCGATAGCGTCGGTTCAGGAAATACAGCGCCAACTGTCACACCGCTATCGCAGGCAAGCCAGCTCCCACCTTTAACTGCATTCACAGCCCAAAGCGTGGGTGTTTTTGAGACCCGCATCGGCATCCGGCAGTTCGCCGTTATACTCGCCGCTCTGCTTTGGAGCCAGTATGAATTCGTTGCCGATCGATGATGTTTTACCCGCCCTGCGTGACGCCTTGGCGCATCGCCATGAGGCCGTGCTGGAAGCGCCCCCCGGCGCCGGTAAAACCACCCGCGTGCCGTTGGCCTTGTTGCATGAGCCGTGGCTCGCCGGGCAAACCATCCTGATGCTCGAACCCCGGCGCCTGGCTGCCCGCGCTGCTGCCGAGCGGCTGGCCAGTGAACTGGGTGAAAAGGTCGGTGAGACCGTGGGCTACCGCATCCGCCTGGACAGCAAAGTCGGCCCCAACACGCGCATCGAGGTCGTCACCGAAGGCATCCTCACTCGCCGCCTGCAGGACGACCCGGCGCTGGACGGCGTGGGCCTGTTAATCTTTGACGAATTCCACGAGCGCAGCCTCGATGCTGACCTGGCGCTGGCCTTGAGCCTCAACGGACGCGAGTTGTTCCGCGACGAACAGCCGCTGAAAATCCTGCTGATGTCCGCCACCCTCGAAGGCGAACGCCTGGCCGGCTTGCTGGATGACGCGCCGATCCTGCGCAGTGAAGGGCGCATGTTCCCGGTGCAGATGCGCTGGGGGCGACCCTACCAGGCCGGCGAGTTTATCGAGCCGCGCGTGGTGCAGACCATCCTCGAAGCCCTGCATGACGAAACCGGCAGCGTGCTGGTGTTTTTGCCGGGGCAGGCGGAGATTCGCCGCGTCACCCAGCAACTGGCCGACGCTCTGGGTGATCGCCCTGACGTGCTGTTGTGCCCCCTGCATGGTGAACTGGACCTCAACGCCCAGCGCGCCGCCATCGACCCGGCGCCGGCCGGCAAGCGCAAAGTGGTGCTGGCCACCAACATCGCCGAGACCAGCCTGACCATCAACGGCGTGCGCGTGGTGATCGACGCCGGGCTGGCGCGGGTGCCGCGTTTCGACCCCGGCAGCGGCATGACCCGCCTCGACACCCAGCGCATCTCCCGCGCCAGCGCCACCCAGCGCGCCGGCCGGGCAGGGCGGTTGGAGCCGGGGGTGTGTTACCGGTTGTGGTCCGAAGACCAGCACGACGGTCTTGCCGCTTATGGCAGCGCGGAAATCCTCGCCGCCGACCTGGCGGGGCTGGCCTTGCAACTGGCCCGTTGGGGCGTGACGCCCAACCAGTTGGTGTGGCTGGACGTACCACCGACTGCCGCGTATGCCCAGGCCCAGGATCTGTTGCAACGCCTCGGTGCATTGGACGAAGAAAACCTCACTGCCCATGGCGAGAAGATGGCCGAGTTGCCGGCTCACCCGCGTATCGCCCATCTGTTATTACGTGGCCAGGACCTGGGCCTCGCCGCCACCGCCTGCGACGTGGCAGCCTTGTTGGGCGAACGCGACATCTTGCGCGGCGGCGGTGCCGATTTGCACAGCCGCCTGGCGCTGATGTCCGGTGAAGAGCGTGCGCGAGGCACCCAGGGCGGCGTGCAGCGCGCCAAGCAACTGGCCCGGCAATACCAGGGCTACCTGCGCGGCAAGGCGACCCAGCCGGTGGACAACCCCGACCACCCGCGCTGGCTCGGCGCCTTGCTGGCACTGGCCTACCCGGACCGCGTCGCCCAACAACGCCGCCCCGGTGGCGCTGAATATCGCCTGGCCAACGGCCGAGCGGCGCTGTTTGCCGAAGCCGACAGCCTGATGAAACAACCCTGGCTGGTGATCGCCGACCTGGGCAGCCGCCAGGGCCAGCGTGAAGAACGCATCTACCTGGCGGCGGATTTTGATCCTGCACTGTTCGACACGGTGCTGGCCGAACAAGTGCGCAATGTCGACCAACTCGACTGGGACGAGCGCGAAGGCGTGTTGCGTGCCGAGCGCCAACGCAAAGTCGGTGAACTGGTGCTTAGCCGCGAACCCCTGACCGGCCTCGACGAATCCGCCCGCAGCCAGGCGCTGGTCAACCTGGTGCGCCGCAAAGGCCTGGAGCTGCTGCCCTGGACCCCGGAACTGCGCCAATGGCAAGCTCGTGTGATGCTGCTGCGCCAATTGGATGCGGGCAAAACCAGCGAGTGGCCCGACCTCAGCGACAAGGCCCTGCTCGCCAGCCTCGAACACTGGCTGATGCCCTACCTGGGCAAGGTCTCGCGCCTCAGCCATTTCGCCAACCTGGATATCTCCAGCTACCTGCACAACCTGCTGCCCTGGCCCTTGCCCCAACGCCTGGAAGAGCTGGCGCCCCAACATGTGAAAGTGCCGTCGGGGTCATCGGTACGTCTGGACTACAGCGAGCAGCCGCCGATTCTGGCGGTGCGCTTGCAGGAATTGTTCGGGCTGGCAGACACCCCGCGTATTGCCGGTGGGCGCCTGGCCGTGAAGCTGCACCTGCTGTCCCCGGCGCGGCGGCCGGTGCAAGTCACGCAGGACCTGGCGAACTTCTGGCGCAGTACCTATGCCGAGGTGAAGAAGGATTTGAAAGGGCGCTACCCCAAGCATTACTGGCCGGATGACCCGCTAGTGGCCGAAGCGACGGCCAGGATCAAACCGCGTAAATAGGCGCGATGCAATTCACGTGTGGGAGCTGGCTTGCCTGCGATCGCATCGCTGCGGTGTCACTGAAAGACCGCATCGGCGGCATCGCAGGCAAGCCAGCTCCCACAAAAGATTAATGATGTGGGTTATTGCGCGGCAGGCAGCAGGAAGCGGGCAATGACCGGTAAATGGTTGGAGATGCGCAACGTGTCTTCCTGCCTCACCTTCGCCTCTACCCGCTTGATGCGCGGGCTGTAGAACAGATAATCCAAGGTGCGATCCGGCCCTTCCAGGCTCGGGTCATTGGGGAAGTGCGTCAGCCAATTTTCACGATCAATCCCGCTGGATTCGCTGTTTCTCGGGATCATCGGGTACTTGTCCCACAGCAGGTGCAGCTCGCTGTCCGGCGCATACTGCCCACGTTTAGCCGCGTCCAGGCGCAGGTATTGGCCCAGTGGCAGCAGGTTGAAATCCCCGCCGATCAACCAGGGCGTGCCCCGGCCTTCGAACTTGTCCAGCAGCTTGGCCGTGGCTTGCACTTGTTGTTGCGCGGCCGAGCGCCCAGGTGCACCGCCGTCCAGGCGTGTATTGAGCACGGCCAGTTGGCCGCCATCGCTCAAGGGCAGGTAAGTCAGTAGCAACGCAGGTTTAGGCTGGAACTGACGGCTGATGAAGTTGGCATCGCCGGTCGGCAGTTGCAGGCGTTCGGCGTGTTCTATCTGGTAGCGGCTGAGGGTGGCAAGCTTGCGCCCGACGCTGCCGAAGATATGCAGGCTGGGCACAAAGTCGGCCTTCCAGTCGAAGGCCTGGGTGCTGCACGGGTACAGATCCACCAGGCGCTCCTGCAACAGCGCAAGCTGGTCCTGATAGTGGGAAGGCTTGGCGCCTTCGTCGACTTCCTGCAACAGCAGGATGTCGGGTTGTTCGTCGCGAATCACCCGCGCCACTTCGTCGAGGCTGAACGCCATGTCTTCGACGGTGGGGCGATCGTCGGGGCCGCTGCCGTCCGGGGTGTCGTACCAGAACACGTAGTTCTTGCCGGCCAGGTATTGCACATTCCAGGTCATGACCTTGAGCGCCTGCCCCGGCAGCAGCGTCGGCGCACGGGGTGCCACGCAACTGACGGGCAGGGTTTCTTTGTCGGCAGGGCGCCAGGTCAGGCTGTAGATCAGCGCGGCCAGCAGGCCGGCGATGATCAACAGGCTCAACAGGGTGATGCGCAATAAACGGGTCATCGGCTCGGCTTATATGCGTGTCAGAAGAGCCACGGAGCATATCACCGCACGTCGGCATCGCCACCGATCAGCATGAATAAACGGAACAACACCACGCTGGTGAACAGTTGCAGGAAGCTGTGGGCGCTGTCCATCAGCAGCCCCAGCAGCGGCGCGGGGTCGGGATACGCGGCCACGCTGGCGCCCTTGAGCAACCACAACGGCGTCATCACGCACAGCAGGCACACCAGGATTCGCCAAAAATGCCCACGGGTCAGGCGAAAACTTTCCTTCATCGCCTCTAACGCCGGCATACCGCGTAGCACCAGCAGGTATTCGGCGAACGCCAACACCACCATCAGCCACAAGCCGGGCAGGAAATACAGCGACAACCCGAGCAATATCAGCAGCGTGCTCATGGCCGTCAGCAAGGCGAAGCGCGGCCACAGGCTCAGGGCCATGGCCCACACGTCCTTGGTGCGCGGCGACTCACCGCGGGTGCGGGCGTCGAGAAACAGGATCAGGGCGCCGGTGTACAGCGGGTATACCAACAAACCCACGACCACGCTGTAGCCGGGAAACGCATCCGGGCCCAGCGTATGGTCCAGCACCTGTTGCAGCAAGGCTTCGAGGATCACCAATGGCAGGCACAGCTGGACGATGGCGCCCAGGTTGCGCTGGGTAAAGCGGAAGGAGTCGCGCAAAACGTCTAACGGATTCATCAGGGTCATCACAGGCCTGGAAGCAGAGGGCGACACTTTAACCGATCAGGCTCAAAGGGGCGCAAACGTAAACCTTGAGTAAAGACCATTGAAACAACTCGTAACATCCCCATAACTGAAAAGCCCCTGGCCTGATCACAGGCGGGACAAGAATTTTTATCGGCAATCTACGAGGTCGCCATGAACAGCGAAGAGCAAACCCTGATCGATGGACTGTTTTCACGGTTGCAACAAGCCGAAACGGACTCAGCCCCCCGCGACGCCCAGGCCGAAGCGCGGATCAAGGAGCATATGGCTCGCCAACCCGCCGTCGGCTATTACATGACCCAATCGATTCTGGTGCAGGAACATGCGCTGCAAAGCCTCGACGCGCAGAACAAGCAACAGGCCCAGCAGATCCAGCAGTTGCAGGACGAGCTGCAACGGGCCAAGGCCACGCCACCTGCGCCGGCCAGCGGAGGTGGGTTCCTGTCGAGCATCTTTGGCAGTAGCTCCCGGGAGCCACAGCCGGCGCCGAGCAACTCGGGTGGCGGCTGGCGTGAACCGGCGCGGCCCGCTTTTGGCCAGCCAGCGCCGCAGCAGAGCTACCAACCGCCGCAAGCACCGGTCGCCGCGCCCCCAGGCAGCGGCTTCCTCGGTGGCGCCATGAAGACCGCCGCCGGTGTGGCAGGTGGTGTGTTGCTGGCCGAAGGGATCAGCAGCCTGTTCCATCACAACTCGCAACCGCAGGTGGTGGAAGAGATCATCGAACAACCGGCACCGGCCAGCGATCAAGGCAACTGGGGCAACGATGACCAGCAGTTCGCCGGTAATGACCGCTGGGGCGGCAACAATGCCGACAGCGATTTTTCGGACGATTCCTCTTCATTCGGCGACGACGATTCTTTCGTCTGACCCACGCAGACCGGAACGCTACGGCGCTCCGGTCTGATTTTTTCCCGGAAACGCTCCCTTGGCTGGCATACTGGCGCCCTTTCCGGGCGCTGGCGCCTGGCTGTCCATGAGGAAGTGCGGTGAAAAAAATTGCAGTGTTCGCCGATGTGCAAAACCTCTACTACACCGTGCGCCAGGCCTATGGTTGCCACTTCAACTACGCCGCCCTGTGGGCTGACATCAGCGCGCGCGGGCAGATTGTCGAGGCGTACGCCTATGCCATCGACCGCGGCGACAGCAAGCAGCAGCAGTTCCAGCAGATCCTGCGCAACCTGGGGTTCACGGTAAAACTCAAGCCGTACATCCAGCGCAGCGACGGCTCGGCCAAGGGCGACTGGGACGTGGGCATCACCCTGGACATCATGGATGCCGCCGACCATGTCGACGAAGTCGTGCTGGCCTCCGGTGACGGTGATTTCGACATGCTGCTCGAACGCATCATCCACAAGCATGGCGTGCGGGCCGTGGCCTACGGCGTGCCGGGGCTGACGGCCAACTCATTGATACGCGCCGCCAGCCACTACGTGCCGATCGAAGGCGCGTTGTTGCTCAAATAGATCGTAGAACGGAGTTGGAACAGGTTTGGAACGTATAGCGGTCATCGACTTTGAAACCACCGGCATCACCCCCAGCAGCCACTGCCGGGCCACGGAGATCGGCGTGGTCATCCTCGAGCGCGGGCAAATCGTGGACCGCTACCAGAGCCTGATGAACGCCGGTGTGCGTGTACCGGTGTTTATCGAACAGCTCACCGGCATCAGCAACGCCATGCTGCGCAGCGCGCCACCGGCTGAACGGGTGATGAACGAGGTCAATGAGTTCGTCGGCACCACGCCCTTGATGGCGCACAACGCCGCGTTCGACCAGAAGTTCTGGGACTTTGAGCTGGGCCTGATCCGCCGCACCCGCCTGCAAAAGTTCGCCTGCTCCCTGCTCCTGGCCCGCCGCCTCATGCCGGCTGCGCCCAACCACAAGCTCGGCACCCTCAACGCCTACGCCAAACTGCCCCACACCGGCCAGGCTCACCGGGCGCTGGCGGACGCTGAAATGGCCGCCAACCTCACGGCGCACCTGGCCCAGGAACTGCGCCAGACTCATGGTTTGCGTGAACTGTCCCATGACCTGTTGTGCACCTTGCAGAAAGTGCCGGCGGCGAAGATTAATGAACACCTGAAGAAACATCGCGGGTTCTAAGTACACTGAAGATCCAAATGTGGGAGCGGGCTTGCTCGCGAATGCAGGGTGTCAGTCGCTAAATAAGTTGACTGACACCCTGCATTCGCGAGCA